>NZ_JBSHDU010000001.1:89578-241719 GCF_053616475.1 Streptomyces sp. NPDC055815
TTCCCCCCCACGTTTTTCCCCCCCCCCCCTTTCGGGGGGCGGCCCCCAACTCCTCGTGCCTCAGTCGATGGTTCCCGGAGACGGTCCCTCGGCCACGAGAACGCGACCGTTCGGGATCGGCATCGTCCTCACCCGCACATCGCCTCCTCCTCCCATGCCTTCAGCGCGCCGTCGATGGGATGCGGCTGCGGATTCCCTTGCCCGTCCGGCTTGTTCCACCTCATCCGGTTGAGCGCTATCGACATCTGGCGGCCCCCGTCGGAGCGGGTCATGGACATCGTTCCGGCGCCCCAGACGGTCCCCGTGTTGCCCCAGAAGGTGCCGCAGCCCGGGATGTCGATCTTCTCCAGGCCGAGACCGTAGTCCACCGTCGAGCCGTCCAGTGCGATCACGGGAGTCGTGCGCTGCATCTCCTCCAGCGACGCGCGGCTCACGATCCTGCCGTCGAGCAGCTCGCCGAAGAACCGGTTGAGGTCGTTCATGGTGGACACCAGGTCCGCCGTGCCGGCCACCCACGACATGTTGTAGACGCTGTAGTCGCGCGGCGGGTCGAGCAGGCCCCACAGCGACTCGTACATCCGGGCGTGCGGGCCCTTGATGGTCGTTCCCTTCGGGAGGTAGGTGTGCTTCAGGCCCGCCCGCAGGATCACGTTCCTCGTGATGTAGTCGTCGGCCCGCTGACCGGTCACCTTCTCCAGCAGTTCGCACAGGATGTGGTAGTTGGTGTTCGAGTACACCCCGGGCGCGGTGCCCGGCTCCGCCGCCGGCGGTGCCGACAGGCCCAGTTCCATCAGCTCGGCCCGGCTGAACTGCCGGAACCGGTTGTCGTCCAGGCTCTTCGGTGACGCTGCCTGGAGCGACGGGAAGGCGTACCGGATGTGGTCGGGGATGCCGCTGGTGTGGTTCAGCAGCATACGGACCGTGACCTTCCGGCCGCGTTCGCCGGGGATCAGGTCGGGGAGGTAGTCGGCTATCGGCGCGTCCAGGCGGATCCTGCCCTGTTCCACCTGCTGGAGGATCGCCGCCGCCGTGAAGGTCTTGGTGATGCTGCCCACGCGTTGCACCATGTCCGGGGTCACCGGGCGGCCGGTGGCCACGTCCGCCACCCCCGACGCGCCCCGCCACGTCCGGCCGGAGTCCCGCACCTCCGCGAACACCCCCGGTACGCCCGCCTCGTGGACGCCCGCCAGGGCGGTCCGCAGGGCGGACGCCGACTCGTCCGAGGTGCTGTCCGGCGAAGCCACCGCCGGCGTCCCCGCGCCGAGGGTCAGCGCGGCCATGCCACCGCACAAGGCCATGCGGATCTTCATGACTGTCGTCCTTTCTTCCTCATCATCAGTCGTTCAGCGCGCGTCGCAGCGCGTCCGCGATCGCCGCCATCTGTCGCTGCGAGACCTCGGCGGAGAGAATCGCCTGCGACCCGTGGAAGGTCCCGGGCCACTGGCGCAGCTCCACCGACACGCCCGCCTGCAGCAGCCGCAGCGCGTACGTGATGTCGTCGTCGCGGTTCGGGTCGTACTCCGCCGTGGCGATGTAGGCCGGCGGCAGGCCCGACAGGTCCTCCGCCCGCGCGGCCGCCGCGTACGGCGTCGCGGGCGTCGAGCCCAGGTAGTGGCGCCACGACTGGGTGGCGATGTCGCGCGTGACCCACGGCGTCTCGGTGAAGTTCCGCTGCGACCACGTCTCCTGACGGTCGTCGAGCTGAGCCTCGTTGAGCAGCTGGAAACAGATGCGCGGGCCCTGCTCGTCCCGCGCCCGCAGGGCCACGGCGGCTGCGAGGCCTCCGCCCGCGCTGTGCCCGGCGACCGCGAGCCGCTCGGGGTCGAATCCGAGTTCGGCGGCGTGTCCGGCAGCCCAGAGCAGTACCGCGTACACGTCGTCCAGCGCGGCCGGGAACGGGTCCTCGGGGGCGGTCCGGTAGCCCACCGAGATCACCACCGCGCCGGAGCCCTGAGCCACCCGGGCGGCCCACGCGTGCTCGGTGTCCACGTCGCCGAGGACGTATCCGCCGCCGTGCAGCCAGATGACCGCGCCGCGCGCCGCGCGCGGACGGTAGATCCGCACCGGCACGTCGGGCTCGGCGGGCACCAGGCGGTCCTCGACCTCGAGGTCCGTGGTGTCCGGGGCGGGCCGGGCGGTGGCCAGCGCGGCGTACTGCTTGCGTTCGGCGACCGGGTCGGCCAGGTCCGCCTTGGGGAACAGGGGGACGAATGCTTGGAGTTCGGGATCCATGACGGTCATCCTGGCGGCCGCCCGCCGGTGAATCATCCGCCATCCGTCGCGCAAACCAGCCCGATCTCGCGCCACCCGGCGCGCACGTCGATGACCCGGGGGATGGCTACCAGCTGGGGTGCCTCGTCGTCTTCCTCGACGGCCACGACGTCCTGCGCTCTGCCGCCGTCCCCCGCGGCGCGGCGAGGAGTGTGCGCCGGTGACAGGGGTCGCCCCGTCACCGGTGCCTTCCCGCTCGGCCTGGTCAGAGTTTCGCGAGCTCCTCGGCGACCAGCCGGAGCTTCTCGGTGGGCAGCAGACCGCCCGCCATCGCGGCGATGTCGATCAGCGGGGTCGGTCCCAGGAACTGCAGGAGCTCGGAGTCGGCGATGCCGGGCAGGTGTCGCTTGAGGACCTCCACCGCCACCGGGTCGGCGATCAGCGCCGCGACCGGGGTCCGCAATGAGAGGCGCCCCTCCGGGTACTCCTCGGCGCGCGGCAGCGGTGCGGCTGCCTTCTCGGCCTGGCCCCGCTGTGCTCGTACGAGGAGGTGGTCGGCGGTCACCGGACCCTCGGCCGGCAGCCCGAGGCGTACGTACTGGCTCGGTGGTGCCTCCGTGCTCCGCATCAGCTCCACCAGCTGGGTCGCGAGCCGCAGCTCCACCTCGTCGTCGACGAGCGGGGCGAGCTGCTCGGGGTCGGTCTCCAGGTCGAAGAGCAGGGTGCCGTGCTGGTACGGATTGACGAAGGTGCGCCCCGGCATCCGCAGGGTGCGGACGCCCTTGGTGAAGCCGAACGGCTCGGCGAGCTCCAGGTCCGCCAGCTCGTCGGGGGTGAAGCGGCCGCGCATGTGCGTGGGCATCAGCGTGTGTTCCTCCAGCGGGGTGTTGGAGGCGGTGACCGGCGCGCGCATGTACACGTACCGGCCGTCGGTGACGTTCACGTGCCCGCCGTGGATGCCGAAGAGGCCCGCCTCGCGCAGTGGCGTATCGGCGGCGACGGGCAGCGGCACTCCCTGCATGTCGGCCGGGCGCTCGACGCCGAAGTACTCCAGGAGCGTGGGCGCCAGGTCGATGGTCTGCACGAGGGTGTCGCGCCGCTCGCCCGCTCGCCCGGCGCGCGGGTCCCAGACGAACAGGGGCAGATGGACGAGTTCGTTGTACCAGGGCTGGACGGACTTGCCCCACCAGCCCTTCTCGCCGAGCAGCAGCCCGTGGTCGGTGTTGACGATCAGCAGGGTGTCGTCCCACAGGCCGTACGCTTCCATCGCGTCGAGGACCCGGCCCAGGGAGTGGTCGCACATGGAGAGCAGGGCGGCGTACTCGTACCCCGCGTGCGCGACCTGCTCGTCGGTCTCGACCACCCGCTTGTAGTCGGGCCAGTCGAAGTGCGGCCCCTCGTAGGCGTGCGGGTAGAGGTCCTTGTACCGCTGGTGGCTGAAGAACGGCTCGTGCGGGTCGAACGTCTCGATCTGCACGAACCAGCGGTCCTCGGCGTGGTTGGTGCGGACGAACTCCAGGCCGGCGTCGAAGGTGAGGGTCTGCGGATGCCGGTCCTCGGTCGCCATGTGCGGCCGGTTGACCCAGTCCTGTCGGTAGACGGCGCTGTGCATCCGCTTCAGGTCCTCGGGGATCTCCGGCTCGGCCACCTGGCCCTTCCACGGGTCGCCCTCCTGCCCGCGGAAGAACTCCCAGGAGTTGTAGCGGCCGTGGTAGGTGGAGCCGCCGTCCTCCCAGTAGTGCGGATGGTCGCTGGCGAGATGGGTGTAGACGCCGTTCTGCTTGAGCAGTTCGGGCATCGAGTCGTCGAACGGTTCCAGCGGGCCCCAGCTGCGGTGCAGGAAGTTGTACCGGCCGGTGTGCAACTCGCGGCGGGCCGGCATGCAGGGCATCGAGCCCGCGTAGGCCCGGTCGAAGGTCACGGTCCGCTCGGCGAGCCGAGCGAAGTTCGGGGCGTGGGTCCAGTCACCGCCGTACGGCGGCAGCATCCGCCGGTTCAGGCTGTCGAACATCACCATGATGGCCTTCACGCGGAGGGCTCCTGTCGGTCGGGTTCCGGCACGTGTTCCTGTACGAGGCGGTGCCGCATGCCCTGCAGCCAGGCGACCCAGGCGTCGACCGCCGAGGCTCCGTGCGCGTGCAGTGCGTCGAAGAGCTCCTGGGCCAGGCTCTGGTCCAGCTCGGGCAGCGGGTCCTCGAACAGCAGGGTGCGGTCGCGGTCACGGCTTCGGGCGATCTGGTCCCGCCGGTAGGCGAGCTCGGTGTCGATCAGACGGATCGCGGCCTGCCGGTCCAGCGGGGCGGTGAAGGCGAACCGGGCGAGGAAGTCGGGGTCCTGGAACCGGCTGGTCGGCTCGTACGGCGAACGCACCCATTCCCAGAGCACGTCCTTCCCGCGCCGGGTCAGCCGGTAGACCTTCGCGTCCGGCCGCTTCTCGCGCGGGTCGACCTCGAACGCCACCCAGCCGTCGTCCGTCATCCGGGCGAGCAGCCGGTAGATCTGGCTGTGGTGGGCCCGCGACCGCAGGAACTGACCCTCCGTCTCCATCCATCGCCCCAGGTCGAAACCGCTCCGGGGCCGTCCGGCGAGCAACGCGAGCAGTACGCGGTCGAACCTGACCATCCGCGACCTCTCCCTATGTGCACTCTCACCTATGTGATGAGTGTTCTAAGGCCTGCGGAAGGGTGGGGCAATGGATCCGGCGCGCGCTTATCAAGGCTGTATCAAGCCGTTCACACGAACACGAGCCGCTCGGACGGGGCCGTTCGGAAGGAGCCGGTCAGAGGTGACCGTCAAGGAGGTCCCGTACCTCTGCCACGGTCATGGGCCCTGTGCCGTGCGCCACCGCCTCTCCCCCTGTCAGCAGGACGTACGACGGGGCTCCGGTGACTTCGTATCGCTTGGTCGCGGCCGGACAGCGCGTGATGTCGGTGCGGACGACGGTCAGGCGGCCCGTGTACTCCTCGGCGATCTCGCCCATGACGAGGTCCATGGCACGGCAGGGTTCGATCGCCTTCGGCCATGTCCCGGTGAAGTACGCGAGGACCGGGACCGTGCTCATCCTGAGGATGAAATCGAACTCCGCGTCCTCACGGGGTTGGTGGAACCGCTTCGCCATGTGGAAGCTCCTGATCTCGCGTGCCGTCGTGCCGTCGTGCCGTTCCCATCATCCCCTCTGGGCCAGGACGTGTTTTATCAGGTGGTCCGCTCGCTGGGACGGCGCTGAGCGGGGCTGCTTGAAATGCGCGCTGTCAGGCGCACCGTGCGGTGGTGAGGGCCAGTTGGGACGAGTGCCCGGGGATCTGCCGTGCCGCGAAGCCCCAGGCCGATGGCGGGTCCTGGGGCTTCGTTCGTGCGGGAACGCGGTTGTGTGGCCGGTCAGCGGTTGAGGACTTCTTCGATCTTGGTGGCCACGCGCTGGGCCTGGATGTCGCGGCCCTTCTCGTTGGGGTGTGCGTACCACGGGATCGGCTGGCCGAAGAGTTCGAGCTTGGAGTTCTCCAGCAGGCCGCCGATGCCACGGTTGGCGCCGTCGCACGCCGTGTTGTTCCCGGTGTGGTCGTAGAGGTCTACGAAGTCGGCACCCTCATCCGCGGCGGCCTTCTTCATGACGTCGTCGAGCCGCTTCTGCACCTGGTCCAGGACGGGCAGCGCGTCCTTGGGGATGTCGGCGAACGGCGGTTCCGTCTGGCCGGGGGCTGGGGCCAGGCACGTGGTGGTGTCCTCGGGCACGAGCCTGGGATAGCCGACCAGGACACGCCCGGCGGCCGGGGCGAAGTAGCTCATGCGCAGGAGCATCTCCTCCAGGTCCGCTTCGACCCGCTCGAACCGGTCGTCCAGCCATGCCTTTCCGTCTTCCGACTCGAAGAGGTCCCGGCATTCGCCGGCCGGCTTGTCCGGGTCCAGCGGCTCTCCGGGCAGCAGAGGGTGCTTGCGGAGCTCGGCGGAGCACTGCTTGAGGATGCTGGTGAAGCCCAGCGTGTTGCCGCCCATGCCGCCCACGATCAGCCGGGTGTTCTCCTGGAGCGCGTCCTGCTGCGGCGGGAGCGTCCCGGCGCCGAAGGGCAGCTCCTGCTTCTCCCAGAAGTGGTGGATGAGCGCGCCTCCGCAGGAGACGTCCGACTGGACGTCGAGCGTGATGGCCTTGTCGGCCAGGCGTCGGGTGGCGACGGCGGGATAGTTCTCCGTGGCCTGGAAACACCAGCCCCTCTCGCTGTCCAGGTGGTTCACGGGAGAGATGCCGAAGTTGGCGGTGTAGGAGTCGCCGAAGAAGACGGTCGGCACCGGGTCGGAGGGTGCCGCGGCGGCGGTTCCCGCCGGAACCGCGAGTGCCAGGCAGCTGCCGAGCGCGATGGTGGCGGCGGCCAGCCGCCGCGCCCTGGGAGTGGTCGTCGTCTTACGCATGGCCGAAGACATGGCTGTGCCCTTTCATCGGGGCCCACGAGAGGAGGGAAGGAGAGAGATGTAACTCCAGGTATTCATCCATAAGCGGAACGTGTCGGTCTAGTGGTGGTGAAGCGCAACCGGGCGATCTTGGCCAGCCCCTTCACGCCGGTTCGTCTCGCCTGCTCAGCGGGGGTGTCGAGGAGGAGCGACTGCTGAGATCGAGAAGGTTCATGACCCGAACGGGGACGGCCGGTGCGGCCCGCGATACGAGCCGGACAGCGGGGCCGCCTGCCGGTGGGGGGGAAGGGAGCCGACACACGGCCGCTCCTGCCGCACACGTGAGCGGCCGTCACAGACGTGTGCAGCAGCCGACACGGCTGTGCAGCTCGAACCGGCCAGAATTCCGCCTGCGACGGGTCACCCAGGCCGTCTCACCCGTGAGCGTCGGAAGAGGAGAGGCACAGGAACCTCATCACAGCCACTGGTGGATCGCCGCGACGTGGACGGTGGCCTCGAACCGAACGGAGAGCTTGTCAGAGCGAGTGGCGACCGCCCGATGCTGCTCCAGACGGCCGATCCCGCACTCGACCGCGTGACGGGCCTTGTGGTCCTGCCAGTCGACGGCAGGCGGGCGGCCACCCGCACGGCCACGACCCTGCGGTTGCGCACCTGGCCGGACGGCTCGGGGATCGCGCACCTGATCCCACGCCTGCGCAGGTAAGCGCGGTTCGCGCGAGAGGAATACGCCCTGTCTCCCCGCACCCGCAGCGGGCGAGTCCGTGGTCGGCCGCCCCCGGACCTGGGTACCCGGCTCGCTCACCACCCCACCCGGCGGCTCCTGCTGCTCCGCGCCGTTGCGACGGGCACCGGCCGCATGCTGATGGGCCCGACAGACCGTGGTGTCGGCATTCACCTCCCAGGTGATCAGCCCGGCCGCATCGGCTCGTGCCTGCAGCAACGTCAACAGCCTGGCCCACACTCCCTGCCGCTGCCAGCGCCGGAACAGCCCTTACACCGTTTGTCAGGGCCCGTACTCACGCGGCAGATCACGCCACGGAACACCAGTCCGCACCCGCCACCGCACGCCGTCCACGAGTCGCCGCCGGCCGGAGCGGCCTGCGGCTCACCCCCACCGCAGGCAACAACGCCTCCAGCACTGACCACTGTTCACCGGAAAGATCCCCACGCCCCACAAGGCCGATCATCCCGGTGCAGGACGACAGCCAGAAGACCCACCTCAAACACGGCCTGACCATGGCGTGACCGGAACCGGTGGACGGTAATTCCGTCGACAGCCCCGCTCGCCACCCGGCAGAGTGGCCGCCCGTGACGAGCAGTGAGCTGTGGACCCGTGCGACCGCCGACCGCTACGACGCCGAGGAGACCGAGATGTCCTCGGCCGCCGTTCTCGGACCGACCCTCGCCTTCCTGGCCGACCTCGCCGGAGACGGCCGGGCGCTGGAGTTCGCCATCGGGACCGGACGCGTGGGCGTCCCGCTACGGGAGCGCGGTGTGCCGGTCGTGGGCATCGAACTGTCCGAGCACATGGCGGCGGTGCTGCGGCGCAAGGTCGACGAGGACACGCTCCCGGTCTCCATGGGGGACATGGCGACCACCGTCGTCCCCGGCGGGTTCACCCTGGTCTATCTCGTCTACAACACGATCACGAACCTGCTCACGCAGGACGAGCAGGTCGAGTGCTTCCGCAACGCCGCACGTCATCTGGAGCCCGGCGGCCGATTCGTCATCGAGCTGGGTGTGCCGCCCCTGCGGTTCCTGCCTCCCGGCCAGGTCGCGGTGCCCTTCGACGTCTCCGAGCGGCATCTCGGCTTCGACACCTTCGACCTGGTCGAGCAGATCCTCGTCTCGCACCACCTCACCCGCGACGGCGACGACGGCCGCTACCGGCGCGACCACTCCCGGCACCGGTACGCCTGGCCGGCGGAGCTCGACCTGATGGCGCGGATCGCCGGGCTCGAACTGGAACGTCGCGTCGCCGACTGGGACGGGTCGCCGTTCACCCAGGAGTCCACGAAGCACATCTCCGTGTGGTGCAAGCCGGTCTGAGTCCTGACGCGGTCGGCCCCGGCACCCTGTCCGGGCGGTGCCCGGGGCGGCCCCGGTCCTCCTGCGTCAGCGACGCCGCACGTACGCTGCGCTCATGAACGACCCCGTACTCACCGCCCGCGAACTGGTGCGGGACCGATTTCCCGCCGCCCGGGCGGCCTTCCTGGCCGGCAGCGTGCTGACCGAGCGCCGGACGCCCACCTCCGACCTGGACCTGGTGGTTCTGCTTGACGGGCCGCCCGCGCCGTACCGGGAGAACCTGATGTACGGCGGCTGGCCGGTGGAGCTGTTCGTGCAGACGGAGGCCGCCTGGCACCGCTTCGTCGACCAGGAGACCGCGCAGCGGAGATCGCCCCTGCTCGCCATGTGTGCCGACGGCATGCTCCTGGTGGACAGCGACGGGCTGGGCGCCTCGCTCCAGGCCGAGGCTCGCACGCGTCGGGCCGCGGGCCCGCCGCCGCTCTCGGACCATGAGCGCGACTACCAGCGGTACATCCTGACCGACCTGCTCGATGACCTGCGTGGCTGCGCGGACCCCGCGGAGCGGGTGTACCTGGTCTCGCACCTGCTCCAGCGTGCCTCGGAACTGGTCCTGCTGATCGGCGGGCACTGGCTCGGTTCGGGCAAGTGGCTGTCGCGTCGGCTGGCCGAGGCGGCCCCCTCCACGCACGCCGCGTTGTCCGAAACCGCCCCGCGGGCGATCGCCGGGGAGACGGCGGATTTCGTCGCGGCCGTGACAGAGGTACTGGACCTGGCCGGCGGCCCGCTGTGGGACGGGTACGCCCTCCGATGACCGCCCCACAGCCCTGCACGGCCGTCCGCCGCGATGCTTCCACCACAGACCGGCAGGCCCGCGACCGGTCTCCGTCGGCAAACGGGTCCGCGCTGCGGGCACGGGCTGGGAGCCTGTGCGGGTGACTGAGACAACCCCTTACGACGCCGACCGTGCCCGATTCACCCGCGAGTCGCTGGCCCGCCTTGTCCTGTGCGATCACGCCACGGACGTCGCCGATGGCGCGGCGGGCCTGGTCGCCACCGGGAACGACCGCGACTCCGGCCCCGGGGGCCGGGTCAGCCAGGCGTTCCAGCTCATCGAACTCGCGGAGCGCGCGTTGGTCTCGGCCGTCGTCTACGAACGGGAGCGGGGCAGCTCCTGGGCGGAGATCGGCCAGTACCTCGGGATCGGCCCCGAGGAAGCGGAAGAGCGCTTCGCCGCGGGCCTCGACGGTTGGAACGAGGCCTTCGACGTCCCGTACCGGCTGGACGACACCGGCCGCACACGCGTACCCCAGCTGCCCACCGCCGCGTACGACCCCGAATTCGCGTGCGCCCGGCTCGACACCTGGGCCCGGAACCGGCTCATCCTCGTCGACGACAAGCACCCGGTCAGTTCGGGCCTCGTCATGGCGACACCGGAGACGTAGAGGGCCGTCCTCATGCTGAGCGCCGTGCCGCGTCGGTTCGGTGCAGTCCCGGGGATCAGCGTTGTCGGTAGCGTGATCATCTGCTGCGTGGAGTGACCATGCGCCCGGCCGGCCCGTACGAGGGCTTCCGGTGGAGAGTGGTGAGGCTGCAATGAGTGAACTGACGAAGCCGGAGATCGACCGTCCGGAGGGTGACGCTCCCACCGAGCTGACCATCCGCGACCTCGTCGTCGGGGACGGGCCCGAGGCGAAGCCGGGCAGGGTCGTCCAGGTTCACTACGTCGGGGTCACCTTCGAGTCCGGGAAGGAGTTCGACGCCTCCTGGAACGAGGGCCGGCCGTTCAAGTTCGCCGTGGGCGGTGGCCGGGTCATCAAGGGCTTGGACCGGGGGATCAGGGGGATGAAGGTCGGCGGTCGGCGCGAGATCATCGTTCCCCCGCGCCTCGGCTACGGCAAGCAGTCCCCCTCGCCGTCGATCCCGGCGGGCTCGACGCTCGTCTTCGTCGTGGACCTGCTCTCCGTGGTCTGAGGTGGGCCCTCCGGTGCCCGCGCGGCGTCGCCTCATCCGCCCGGCGACCTCGCGGACCACGCTCGCGCGCTCTTGCCCCGGGCTCGTGACGACCTCGGTGGTCACCCGATCGTTCCGGGCACGGATCGTCGGGCTCCGGACAGCGGGCGAAACCTACGGTGAAGACGTCAGAAGGAAGGACACGCACCCGTGCTGGAGCAGCTCAACCAGGCACTCGACCACATCGAGCGCCACCTCGAAGCGGAGGCCGACCGGGAGGTCGATGTCGCCGAGGCCGCCAGGATCGCGATGACGTCGGAGTACCACTTCCGACGGCTGTTCTCGGCGCTCGCCGGGATGCCGCTCTCCCTGTACGTACGGCGCCGGCGCATGACGCTGGCCGGGGCCGAGGTGCTGGGCGGGGAACGGACGCTGCTCGACGTGGCCATGCGGTACGGGTACGGCTCGGGCGAGGCGTTCGCGCGGGCGTTCCGGTCGGTGCACGGCATCGGTCCGGGCGAGGCCCGGCGCACGGGTGCGACGCTCACGGCGCAGCCGCGCATGTCCTTCCGCGTTGTCGTCGAAGGGAGTACGACCATGCGATACCGCATCGTCGAGAAGGAAGCGTTTCGGGTTGTCGGCAGGAAGGCGCGGGTTCCGCTCGTGCACGAGGGTGTCAACGCGGCGGCCGCGGCCCATGTGGAGACCCTGGACGAGCAGGCCATCGTCCGGATGAAGGAGCTGGCCGACGGGGAGCCGGAGGGGGTCCTGTCGGCGGTGGTCCACCTGACCGACAGCCGGGAGGAGGGCGCCGAGGTGGACTACTGGATCGGTGTGGCCACCGTCCCCGAGGCCGCCGCGGAGGAGCTCGACGCCCTCGATGTGCCGGCCGGGACCTGGGCGGTCTTCGACAACCACGGACCGTATCCGAGCGCCCTCCAGGAGCTGTGGCGGGACGTGTTCACCCAGTGGTTCCCCTCGAACCCGTACGCGAGCCGGCCCGGTCCGGAGCTGCTGCGGACGCAGCCGGTGGACATCGGTGCGGATACCGATTCCCAGCTGTGGATCCCGGTCGAGCGGATCAGCGGGGCCGCCGGAGCGTGAGCCCGCGGGGCCATCAGGAACCGGAGCCCGCGAGACCTTCGGGACCCAGGTGTACCTGATGTGTATCTGATGTGTATCTGAGGGACCCGCGGGACCGTGGGCCCTACAGGACCGGGGTGTCGCCTTCCAAGCCCAGAAGGCGACACCCCGGTGCGCGTTCGTCCGGTTCCGGGCCGAGGTCAGGCGAGGCCGTCCCAGCCCCAGCGCGGGGTGGGGCCGGGCTCGCCGAGGTCCGTGCCCGGGGCCGAGGCCGAGACGTCCTTGGCGATGCGCGTGCCCCAGTCGAAGTACTCCAGCACCCGGCGGCGCAGCAGGGCGTCGTCCGGCAGCTCCTTCTCCACGGCCGCCGTCATGAGCTCCATCCAGCGCAGCCGCTGTTCCTCCGTGCTGCCGAGCCCGAGGTGGGCGCGGAGCAGTGCCTGGTGCCCGCCGAGCTCCGCCGTGAACGCGGCAGGTCCCGAGAACACCTCCGCCAGCCACACGGCCACGTGCTCCACGTGGGTGGCGGTGAAGTCGGCGAAGACGGGCGCGAGGAGGGGGTCGGCCAGGACCCCCTCGTAGAACGTCTCGGAGAGCCGGCGCAGTGCGTCGGCACCACCCACAGCCTCGTACAGAGTGTTCGTGTGCTCGGCACTCATGGAGCCCTCCAGTGATCCAAGGTGTGTCACCCCCACCTTCACACAACACGGCCCGGATACCCGTATGTTCACTCGCGGCGTGAAGCGGCTCCGATCCCCTCCGATCCCCCGACGGGACGTGGCCGCCGGGAGGGCGGACACTGGTGGAGAGGGAAGCCGGAGGGCAAGGTGGCGGCGGCCGAGGAGGTGGGCAAGTTTGCCGGGTCTTCACCCGGAAGCCCTTCCAGGTTGACATGTCCACTCCTAGCCTGCCGGTTGCACCGCTCCTGTAGTCACCCCCCTCAACCGGAGGTAGTCGTGTCCGGCGCGCCCAGCAAACGCCGCACCGCCCTTCTGTCCACGCTCGGTCTCGCGGCCGCGTCGATCGGCCTCTGGGCCGGTTTCGGCGGCACGTCGCAGGCCCAGACCGCGGCGACCGTCCCCACCCCCGACCACGTGGTCGTCGTGGTCTTCGAGAACCACGCGTACAGCCAGATCATCGGCAGCTCCAGCGCCCCGTACATCAACTCGCTGAAGGCCGGCGGCGCCAACCTCACCCAGTCGTACGCCGAGACCCACCCCAGCCAGCCCAACTACTTCGCGATGTTCTCCGGCTCCACCCAGGGCATCACGAACGACAGCTGCTACACGCCCGGCTTCTCGTCCGCACCCAACCTGGCCTCCGAGCTGATCGCGGCGGGCAAGACCTGGAAGAGCTACAACGAGACGCTCCCCAGCCAGGGTTCGACCACGTGCAGCAGCGGCAAGTACGCGCGCAAGCACAACCCGTGGTTCGGCTTCTCGAACGTCCCGACCTCGTCGGCGTACACCATGGCGCAGTTCCCGACCGACTACAGCACGCTGCCGCAGGTGTCCTTCGTGGTCCCGAACCTGTGCAACGACATGCACGACTGCTCCGTCGGCACCGGTGACACCTGGCTGAAGAACAACCTGGGCGCCTACGCGACCTGGGCGAAGACCCACAACAGCCTGCTCGTCGTGACCTTCGACGAGGACAACCGGTTCGCCGGCAACAGGATCGCGACCGTCCTGTACGGCCAGCAGGTGGTCCCGGGCTCAACGTCCTCGACCACGTACAACCACTACAACCTGCTGCGCACGATCGAGGACATGTACGGCACCGCGCACGCCGGGCAGGCCGCCAACGCGGCCCCGATCACCGGAATCTGGACGCCCTGACGTGTACGTGGCGGACAGTCGCAGCACCCCCGCGACGGCCGCGGAGGCCGCCGCCCGGGACCTCGGTCCCGGGCGGCGTGCCGCCGTCGCGCCGACCGTCCTCGCGCTCGGCACCGTCAGCCTCGTCACGGACGTCTCCTCGGAGATGGTCACGGCGGTACTACCGCTCTACCTCGTCGCCGGGCTCGGCCTCTCGCCGCTCGGCTTCGGCGTGCTCGACGGCGTGTACAACGGCTTCAGCGCGGTCGTACGGCTCGTCGGCGGCCATCTCGCCGACCGCGGCGGCCGGCACAAGACGGTCGCGGCCCTCGGCTACGGGCTCTCCGCGCTGTGCAAGCCCCTGCTCCTGGTGGCGAGTTCGCTGCCGTTGATCGGCGCCGTGCTCGCCGCGGACCGCACCGGCAAGGGCCTACGGACCGCGCCGCGCGACGCCCTGATCTCGCTGGCGTCCCCGGAGGAGTCACGCGGCCGGGCCTTCGGGGTGCACCGGGCGATGGACACCGCGGGCGCCCTGATCGGCCCGCTCCTCGCCTTTCTGATCCTCCGCCAGGCGGTCGACGGCTACGACGCCGTGTTCACGGTCAGCTTCTGCGTGGCCGCCGTCGGCGTGCTCATCCTGCTCCTCTTCGTACCGTCGCGTCCCCGCCCCCTCGCCGCCCCGGCGCCCGACGGCGCGCCGCGCGCCTCCCTCAAGGCCGCCCTCGCCCTGCTCCGGGTGCCGGATGTACGCCGACTCGCCCTCTGTGCCCTGCTGTTGGGACTCGCGACGGTCAGCGACTCCTTCGTCTACCTGCTGCTGCAGCGGCGCCTCGGCGTCGCCGACCGCTGGTTCGCGCTGCTGCCGATCGGCACCGCCGCCGCCTTCCTGCTGCTCGCCGTCCCGCTGGGGCGGCTCGCCGACCGGGTCGGCCGATGGCGGGTGTTCCTGGGCGGCCACGTCGCGCTGCTGCTCGTGTACGGGGCGCTGCTCAGCGGCTGGCAGAGCCCGGCGCTCCCCTGGCTGGTCCTGGCCCTGCACGGCGGTTTCTACGCGGCGACCGACGGAGTCCTGATGGCCGCGGCGGCCGGCTTCGTCCCGCCCGAACTCCGGTCGTCCGGGCTCGCGTTGATCCAGACGGGTCAGGCGCTCGCCCGCTTCTGCTGCTCGATCGCCTTCGGCGCGGCCTGGACCGCGTGGGGCGACCGCTGGGCGGTCGGCGCGGCGACGGCTGTGCTCGCGGTGTGCGCGACGGCGGCGTTCGCCCTGCGGCCGGCGACCACGACCCCGCGCACCGGCACCACCACGGACAAGGTTTCGGAGGAAACACCCGCATGACCCCGCTGACCCTGCGCGGCAAACTGCTCGTCCTGATCGCGGCGCTCGCCGTGCTCGGCGGTGTTGCCGTCGCGTCGCTGCTGCACGCGGCCGACCGGGCCGCGGAGAAGGACCGCCCGCAGGCGGGCGGCCCGGCGATCGCGTCCGGGCGGATCTCGCTCGCGGCGGGCGCCGACCGCCGGATCGTCTTCCGGAACATGGCCTGGGGCCCGCACCGCGACGAACTGGCCACGGTGCCGGCCGGCGTCCCCGCCGGTCCGCGGACCGCGTCCGGGGTGAAGTGCCTGCGCTTCCACACGGCCGGCGGCACCGGCATCTGCCTGCAGGCCGTGCGCGGCGCGGTGGAGGACGCGTACCGCGCGGTCGTCCTGGACTCGGCACTCAAGGAGCGGGCCCACTACCCGCTCCCCGGCATCCCGACCCGCGCCCGGGTCTCGCCGTCCGGTCGGCTGGTCGCGTGGACGGTCTTCGTCGGCGGCGACTCGTACGCCGGCGCGAACTTCTCCACCCGTACCGCCGTCCTGGACACCACGACGGGCCGGCTCACCACGTCCCTGGAGGAGTTCCGGGTCGTGAAGGACGGCAAGGACCACCGCGCTCCCGACACCAACTTCTGGGGCGTCACCTTCTCCCGCGACGACCGGCACTTCTACGCCACCATGGCGACCGGCGGCCAGACCTACCTGGTGCGCGGCGATCTGACCGCCCGTACCGTCACCACGGTCCACCGGAACGTCGAGTGCCCGTCCCTCTCCCCCGACGAGACCAGGATCGTCTACAAGAAGCGCGTCGCGGGCGCCCCCGCGGACGCGCCCTGGCACGAGTACGCACTGGACCTGGCCACCCTGCGGGAGACCGCGCTCGCCGAGCCCCGCAGCGTCGACGACCAGGCCGTCTGGCTCGACGACCACACGGTCTCCTACTCCCTGCCGGGCGATTACGGCGCCGACCTCTACACCGTCCCGGCCGACGGCTCGGGCACCCCGAAGCGCCTGATGGCGGCGGCCCTGGCACCGGCGTTCCTGGAGTGAGGCCCGGGGTTCGCCGCGTCCGCACGCGGATCGGCCGCCGGTCGATCAGTGGCGCGAGCGCCGCCCGCTCGGCCGGAGTACAGAGATGTACCTGGCCGATCGTCGTACGACGGTGGTGTCGGAAACCTGCCAGACAGCGGGTTCGGTTCGCTGGTTGGCTGACCGCATGATCACTTCGCACCGCGACAAGGCCCTGCTGTTCCGCTCCCTCCACCGCTCCTCGCGCCCCCTCGCGCTCGCCAACGCCTGGGACGTGGCAAGCGCCCGTGTCATCGAGGCCGCCGGGGCACCCGCGATCGCCACCACCAGCGCCGGGATCGCCTGGTCGCTCGGTCTTCCGGACGGGGGCCATCTCTCCCCCGGTCGGGCGGTGGACCTGATCGCCCGCATCGTCGCGGCGGTCGACGTACCGGTCACGGCCGATGTCGAAGGCGGATACGGAACGGACGCGGCCGGCGTCGCCGACACCGTCGCACGAGTGCTGGAGGCGGGTGCCGTGGGCATCAACATCGAGGACGGCACGCGAACGCCGGCCGAGCTCAGGGCACGCCTCGCGGCGGCCCGGGCAGCGGCGGAACGAGCGGGCGTGGCCCTGTTCCTCAACGCCCGTACGGACACGTACCTGTTCGGCCTCGGCGATCCCGCCACCCGCCTGGAGGACACCTTGGAGCGGGCGCGCGGGTACGTCGAAGCCGGCGCCGACGGCATCTTCGTCCCCGGCGTGACCGACCCCGCGACCATCAAGGAACTGGCCGCGGGCATCTCCGTCCCGCTGAACGTCATGGCCGGCCCGGGATCACCGGACGTCACCGCGCTCGGCGGCCTCGGTGTCGCCCGCGTCAGTCTCGGCTCGGGTGTCGCCCAGGCCGCCTACACCGCCACCCGCAACGCCGCGCGACAGCTGTACGGCACGGGCGACTACCAGGCGCTCGCCGACGCCATCCCCTTCCCCCAGCTCGACGGTCTGTTCCCCGCTCCCCACTGACCCCGCACGAGGAGCGGGCACGGCCTGCGGCCAGCCCGGGAGGCGGCCCCGGCGGTCGTACGCGGTCCGTTCGTCGTCCCTTCCGGCCGCTATGGGGTGCCGCTCGCGCCCGCCCTCACTTGCGGCCGACGCCCGCGTACATCGCGACGTCCGGCGTGGCCGTCTCCGGCCGCCACGCGGAGCAGGAGACCACGCCGGGCTCCAGCAGTTCCAGGCCGTCGAAGTAGCGCGCGATGGCCGTGGGGGTGCGCTGCGTGAGCTTCGGGGTGCCGTGCTCGTTCCAGAACGCCACGGCCGCGTCGACGTCCGGCATGTCGGGGTGGGTGACCGTGTGGGACAGCACGAGGTGGCTGCCGGGGGCGAGGGCGTCCATGAGCCGGCGGACGATCGCGTACGACTCCTCGTCGTCCTCGACGAAGATGACGACGCCGAGCAGCATCAGCGCCACCGGCCGCGAGAGGTCGAGCGTCTTCGCCGCGGCGGCCAGGATCGTGTCGACGTCCCGCAGATCGGCGTCCAGGTAGTCGGTGCGGCCCTCGGGCGTCCCGACCAGCAGGGCGCGGGCGTGCGCGAGGACGAGCGGGTCGTTGTCCACGTACACGACACGCGCGTCGGGAGCGACGCGCTGGGCGACCTCATGCGTGTTGTCGGCACTCGGCAGCCCCGTGCCGATGTCCAGGAACTGCCGGATGCCTTCCTTCTCCGCCAGGTACCGCACCGCCCGCCCCAGGAACAGCCGGTCCGCCTTCGCGTACTCCCCGATCCCGGGGTGCAGCTCACGGATCTGGTCGCCGGCCTCCCGGTCGACCGGGTAGTTGTCCTTGCCGCCGGTCCAGTAGTTCCATATCCGGGCGGTGTGCGGCCGGGACGTGTCGATGCGCGATTCGATGTCGGTCACGCCTCCAACGTATCTCAGCGCTCCTGCAACTCCCGTACCGCGCTGGCACATTGACCGACGTATCACCATCGAGAGCACTGTCGATCCGGCCTCCTGACCGAAGCACGGGAACAGTGCGGATTTCTCGACCAAATGGTGTCGTGAGGTGACTCGGCCCTGATGTCCCGCGAGCCGTGACGAGTCCCGCAGTCCGGCGGTCGTACTGTCGAAGCCGTCACCGAGGAGGACTTCTGATGCGCAGCGTGACCTATTCGATGGGCACCTCACTTGACGGCTACATCGTCGGGCCGGACGGAGCATTCGACTGGACGGCGCCGGACGACGAGGTCTTTCGCTTCTGGATCGACGACATCAGAAAGGTCGACGTACACCTGCTGGGACGACGGCTGTACGAGACGATGCTGTACTGGGAGACCGCCGACCAGGAACCGTCGCTCGACGACTCCACGCGCGAGTGGATCTCGCTCTGGAATCCGCTCCCGAAGGTGGTGTTCTCCACCACCTTGTCGGAGGTGCAGGGCCATGCCCGCCTGGCTTCCGGCAGCCTGGCGGAGGAGATCGAGCGACTGCGGGCCGAGCCCGGCGAGGGCGAGATCGCGATCGGCGGCGCGACGCTGGCCGCCGAGGCGGCGGCGTCCGGTCTGATCGACGAGTACCGGATCATGGTCCATCCGGTGCTGGTCGGCGGTGGCATTCCGTTCTTCCCCCGGCACGAGCGCCGGGTGGATCTCGAACTCGTCGAGACCCGCACCTTCCCCTCGAACGTCGTCTACCTCCGCTACCGCGTGGCGGGATCCTGACCGCTTGCGGCGAACCTTCCCGGCCGGGCCGTCGAGCGCGTCGTGCGGTCGTACGACGTCGCCCTGACGGCCCCGTGTGTCTCAGCCGTCACTTGAGGGTGAGGCAGGTGGATGTCCGCTCGCCCTTGTACTGGGTGCAGACCTGCGTGCCCTTGGGGACCAGTGGTCCCGTGTGTCCGCCGCGCCCCCACCAGACCGCGGCGAAGAAGCCGTTCGAGCTCTGGGTGAGGTCGGCCTTCTTCCAGCCGCCGCCGATCTTCCACGCCTTTCCGGGGGCCTTGTACGTCCAGCGGGCGGAGTAGACGACGCCCTTACGCGCCGGCTTCTTCGACGCGTACACCCAGCCGATGCCCCGCTGCGAGGCACCTTGGTTGTGCCAGTACTCCACCACGACGCTTCGCTTGCATCCTCCGCCGGGATGCGCGACGCAGTTGCGGGCGCGCAGGTCGGTGGGAGGAGAGGCGGTCGCTGCCGGGATCGTGGCCATGAGCGCCGCCGTGGCCGCGGCGGTCAGGACCGTCGCGCGGACTCGGTGCGGTGAAGTGATCATGCGCGGTACAACGAACGCTCGCGTACGGCGTTCTGCCTGGGGAGGGCATGTGTACGCCCTGTCGTCGGCGTTTCGGCCAACCCCTACGACCCGCACACCTGTTGTAACGGCTGGGTCCATGCATCCCCCATCCTTCGAAACGCGCTCTATCTCGGGGTCCAGGGACCGACCGAAATACATGTGTTCGATACCCCCGGACTGGTCGTTGAGC
The DNA here is from genome assembly GCF_053616475.1 of Streptomyces sp. NPDC055815. NCBI lineage: Bacteria > Bacillati > Actinomycetota > Actinomycetes > Kitasatosporales > Streptomycetaceae > Streptomyces > Streptomyces sp. NPDC055815. The sequence goes on from NZ_JBSHDU010000001.1 coordinate 108,886, forward strand.
CCTACGACGAGCCTGGACGACCGTGAAGGGAGATCAGCGGATGACGAGCGGCTTTCCCGTTCTCCGTGCCGACGGCCGCGTCAGCCTCTGCAGGAAGCTGCTCTCCCGACTGCTGGGAGGCGGCGTATGAGCGGCGGGCGGCACACCGTGCCGGTGGACGTGCACCTGATCGCCGTACGTGACGGAGCGCGGGGGCCGGAAGTGCTGTTGTCGCGGCGGGCCGGCGACGTCTACGCCTCGGGTCTGTGGCACGCCCCTTCGGGCCACCTGGAGCGGGAGACCGTCGTGGACGCCGTCGTGCGCGAGACGCTGGAGGAGACCGGTCTCGTCGTGGCACCGGCGGACGTGCGCGCGGCTGTCACGGTGCACCACCGGCCACCGGGCGGAAAGGAGCGCATCGGCGTCTTCTTCGAGGTCCGCCGGTGGCGGGGTACCGCCCGGGTGATGGAGCGGGACAAGTGCGACGCGATGCGGTGGTTCCCGCTCGACCGGCTCCCGGAGCCGATGGTCGCCTACTGCCGGGCCGGTCTCGACGCCTACCGGGCCGGTGCGCCGCTGGCGCTGCACTTCCAGGGCCCCGACGATCCGATCGCCTACGACGCGGAGCTCGACCGCCTCCGCCTCGTCCCCGGCCCGGGGCCTGCGGACGGGGAGCCGGAGCCGGCCGTACGGGAGTTCGCCGAGCGGGCCGTCGGACGCATCGCCACCTGGGCGGATGTGTCCTGGGCCCGGGAGAACAGCCGGGTGTGGCGCGTGCGCGGGGCGGCGGGCGGCGTGTGGTTCGTGAAGCTTCACCAGAACGAGAAGTTCCACCACCGCGAGACGTCCGCGCTGCGCGGCTGGGTGCCCGGCCTCGGCGGTGCCGGGCCCCGGCTCGTGGCCGCCGACCCGGGTCTCCTGGCCGTCGTGGTGACCGCGGTCGAGGGCCGGTCCCTGCACGGCAGGGTGCTGAACGGCGCCGAGGAGCGTGCGGTGTTCACGGCCATCGGCGCCCTCGCGGCCCGCATCCACGCAAGCCCTGTCCCCGAGGCGCTGCCTGCAGCCGCGCCTCTGGGACCGTACGACCGGATGGACCGCCACCTTCACCGCGCTCAACCACTGCTCGCACCGGGCGACGAGGAATTCGTCCGCTCGGCCGTCGCCACTGCCCAGGAGCTCGGGCCGCTGACGCCGGTGGTGACCCACGGCGACTTCCAGCTGCGGAACCTTCTCCTCGGTGACGACGGCACGGTGGGGGTCATCGACTTCGAGCGCAGTGAACCCCAGCCCTGTGTACGGGACTTCGTCCGCATCCTGGACCACTTCGACGGCCGCCCCGATCTCGCCGCGGCGTTCTTCGGCGGCTACGGCCGCCCGTTGACCGGCGCGGAGGAGGCGCATCTGATCGCGAGCGCCGCCCTCGACTCGGTCTCGGGCATCGCCTTCGGGACTCGGGCCGGGGACCCGGAGCTCGTCGAGCGTGGCCGCCGTACCCTCGCCCGCCTGCGTACCGGAAGGACATGGCCGTCGCTCCGTCCACAGGGAGTCCCGCGATGAGCCCCGGCATCGGCGCGCCGGTGCACGGTCTGTCCGATGCGGCCGACAGCCCCGCGCGTGTTCGGCACCGTCACACCATCACATGAGGAGAGACCCGTTGGAGTACGTCGAGCGCACCGAATGGCACCGGCACTACGCCGATGGCAAGGGGTTCCGGTTGCTCGGGGACGTGGAGCGGAAGCTGCTGGCCACACACGTGCCCGCACCGGAGGCAGGCGGGCGGGCGCTGGAAGTGGGATGCGGGACCGGCGAGCTGTCGGTCCACCTCACGTCGCTCGACTACACCGTGGACGCCGTCGACTTCGCCGACAGCGCGATCGTCCGCGCCCGTGAGCAGCACCCGGACGCCCCGCGGGTGACGTGGATCTGCATGGACATCGAGCGTGACGACCCGGTGGCGCTCCACGAGGGCGGCTACGACCTGATCGTGCTCCGCCTGGTCGTCCCGTTCCTCGCGAACCGGGTGTCCACCCTGCACGGTCTCGGCGAACGCCTGCGGCCCGGTGGTGCACTCGTCGTCATCACTCCGGTGGCCGAGCACACCCCGGAGGAGCGACGTGGCACCGCGCTGGACGAGGACGGGATCGCACTGCTGACCGGGCGCTGGGAGCGGGCGGATCGGTTCGACGCCGACCGGCTCGCGGTCCTGGTCCTGCGTGGCCCCTGTCATGCCGGCACCCGGGCCGTGGAGCGAAGGCCGTCGCCGACCGGTGCGGAGGCGACCGGCGCGCTCGCCGTCGTCACCGACCAGGCCGGCCGGGTACTTCTGGGGCGCTCGCGCCGGGGCGTGTGGGAACTGCCCGGTGGAGAGTGCGTCGGCTCGGAGTCGTTCGCGGCGGCAGCGGTCAGGGGGCTCGCCGAGGGCACCGGGCTCGCCGCCGAGGTCGAGGACGCGCACGTGGTCACGCTGCTCGGCGACGCCGTGGGCGACATCCCCCGGCTCACGGCGGTGGTCCGCGTCACCGGCTGGACGGGGGCGCTCACCCGGCCCGAGCACGACCGGATCGTCCGCTGGGAGTTCTTCGACCTGCACGCTCTGGCCTGCGCCGGGGATGTGTCCGTACCGGCCGCGCAGGCCCTGGAGGCCGTCTGGCCCGGGATCCTGCCGGACCTGCCCCCGGTGACCTCGTACCCGATCGACGCGGCACAACCAGCGGTGCCCGGCGAGCCCGCCGAGGCCGTTCGGCTCCGGCAGGCCATGGCGGAGACCGTGGCCGCCGGCGGCTGGGCCCCGTCGGCGCCGGTACGGGAGGCTCTTCGGTCGGTTCCCCGGCATCGGTTCGCCCCCGAGAGCAACCTGAAGACGGCCTACGACGCCGGGGACTTCGCGATCGTCACCCGCCGGAACGAGGATGGAAGGGCGACCAGTTCGGTGTCCGCGGCGTGGCTGCAGGCGGACATGATCGAGGGCCTCGATCTGAAGCCGGGGGCCGTCGTGTGGGAGGCGGGATCGGGCGGGTACAACGCCGCATTGCTCGCCCATGTCGTCGGCCCTGGCGGGCGCGTCGTCACGAGTGACATCGATCCCCATGTCGTACGCCGCGCGCGCCGCTTCACCACCGAGGCCGGCAGCGGGCGCGTCACCGTCGTCCACGGCGACGCCGCCCACGGAGCGCCGGGCGGTCTCCTCCCCCGCGGCGGGTTCGACGCCATCGTGATCACCTACAACTGCTGGGATGTCGCCCCGGCGTGGCGCGAACAGCTGGCGGAGGGCGGGCGCCTCGTGCTGCCGCTCGAGATCGGCGGCTACACGCGTGCGATCGCCTTCCGGCGACACGGGGATGTGCTGGTCGGCCGGCGGTTCACGCACTGCGGGTTCGTTCCCGCCCAGGGGGCGGACGCCCGTTCCGCGCCTGTCGTCGTGCTTCTGGACGGGCAGCTGCGGCTCCGCTTCGATGACGGTCCCGCCGGGAGCGTCGAGGGCTTGGAGGAGGCGCTGCGCGGGCGCCGGCACGAGATCGCCACCGGGGTCACCATGGGTCCCGGCCTCGACTTCGGGTCGCTGCAGCTGTACGCGGCGACGACGTTGCCCGGGTTCTGCCGCCTCGTCTCCGCTGCCGACCAGGGCGCCACGGTGGTGGGGATGAACGCGGGATCGGACGCCCCCGCCGTCCTCGGGGACGGCTCGCTCGCCTACGTCACGTACGCACAGACCCGGCACAGCGAGATCCGTTCGGAGCGGCTGTGGGAGTGGTACGTCCACGCCTTCGGCCCCCGAGGCCCGCAGCTCGCGGAGAGGTTCGCGGAGACGGTGAGGGCGTGGGACCGGGACGTACGAGGCGACGGCGGCGGGAGCGCGGACCCGGCCGTCACCGTGCATCCGGCCGACGCCCCTGAACACCTGCTGCCCCGGGGCGATGTGGTGGGCAAGGAGCACTGCCGCATCGTGGTGCAGTGGCCGGGCCGTGACGGCCTGCTGCCCGCCCCCGTCGACCGATGACCAGGGCGTCCCGGATACGGGGAGGTGAGATGAGGTGACAGACGATCGTTTCCAAGGGGTCAGTGATCGTAGGAGGTCAGCTCATCGGCCAACAGGTCCATCAGGAGCCCGTCGTGCCAGCTGCCGTCCGGTCCGCGTTCGTAGTTGCGCATGATGCCGACCGGGCGGAAGCCGACCTTGGTGTAGCAGCGGATGGCGGCGGCGTTGTCCGCCGCTGGATCGATCACCAGGCGGTGGAAGCGGTGATCGGTGATCAGGTGCCGGGCCAGGGTGCGGACGGCGTCGGTGCCCAGGCCCCGGCCGTGCACCGCTGGATCCAGATAGAGGTCGATGTTCGCGTGCCGGTAGTCCGGATCGGTCTCCGCGCCCCACTGGATGCCACCGACCGTGCGGCCGTCCAGCTCGATGACCAGCAGGCTGACCCCGGGATCGCGGAGGTCGCCGACGACCTCCGCGGCAAGGTCAGCGTCGCCGCGCCAGCGCGCGTACACCTCGGGCTTCGCCCGGATGGCGGCCAGCGCCGGAACATCGGAGGGAACGGCGGGCCGGAGGGTCACCTCGACGCCGTGCAGAATCGTCTCCATGAACGGGAGGCTAGTTGACCGACTTCAAGGTATCGACTGCGCGCATGGGCAGTGGTCCAGGCCTGCAGGAGCGGCGGACCCTGTGGGCCGGCACCTCTGCAGCTCATCACCGATCCGCCACGGGCCGGACAGTCAGGTGAAAGACGGCCATCGATCGGCGGCCCACTCCGGCCAGCCCGGACAACCAGGAGGCGGACCGCCGATGTCATGCCCGTCGAGTTCCGCGGCGTCGGGCTCCTCGAACAGCGTCCTCCAGTGCAAGAGGTCCGCCTCGCTCATCGGGAAGGTCTGATCCGGAGTCGTCGACCGGCGATGGGCGATCCGAGCGCGTTGGGTCTCCAGGTCCACCGGCACGTACACGAGGTCACAAGACGCGCCTACAGACTCCGCCAACCAGCGGATGGCGGACCTCTCGTCACGAGACCAGCATCCGAAATCCAAGATCACGTCGGTTCCGAGCCTCAGCGCCTCCAGGGCAAGCGAGAGCAGCCGCCCTTCCAGGACATCGCGTTTCCCGTCCGCCTCCGGCTGACCGAACAGCGGAATCATCCACTCATCAGGCGTCAGCCGAAGCGCGTGGTGCTCCTTGGCCAGGTGCCGAGCCCTTGTGGTCTTGCCGGCCCCCGGGAGGCCGACTGTCAGAAACAACGTGGTCACACCCGGATCGTTCATGGAAACCACGGGGAGGACAACTGCTTTCTCCCCTGGTGGATCACGACGCTGCTCAGTCCGGAAAGGGTGCGGCGCGTCTTCCCGGCGGCACGCCGGAGCCTTCGGACCAGGGCGCCCCGAGGCGACCGTCATCCGCGGGTCCCGCGGGGGAGGCCCCGGCCGAGCTGGCCGGTCTGCCAGTCCCGAGCAGGTGCTGGAGCTGTTCGACTGGGGTCCGGACGCGGCCGGCCAGCTCGCCGCCGTGCACTGGGCCCCCGCTGATCTCGGGCGTGACGGGCCCCTGAGGGGACCGACCTCCTACGTGACCGGCATCTGGTCACGCCTGCATACTCTGCGGCATACTTTCCGTATGCCAGACACCAGCGTCAGGATCGACGAAGCCACGCGGGACCGGTTCAAGGCCCTCGCCGACGCCGCCGGGCTGTCCGTGAAGGACTACCTGGAGCGCGTCGCCGACGAGAAGGAGCGGGAGCAGCTCCTCGACACCGCCACGGCCGCCTTCCGGCGTGCCATCGGCGCGCCCGGCATCGTGAGCCGCTTCGACGCCGACTTCGGCGGGCTGCCGCCGGCCAAGCACGAGACTCCGCGGGCGGCCTGACCCGTGCAGCTGCTCGTCGACGCCCGCTGGCTGCTCGACCGCCAGGAAGACATCCTCCGCCGGGACCTCACGGTCAGCGACTACTCGGTCCTGGCCGGCATGGCCGCCCGCCACCGGGTGAACACGCCGCACATCGACCAGGCCGACCCGGACGCGTTCTGGCGCGCCGCGGTGTTCCTGCAGGAGTGCGTCCTGCTCCGCCCGCTGCCCGCGCGCAATGAGCTGTACGGCTACGGCGTCGCCATCGCGTACCTGGAAGCCTCCGGCCACCGTGTCGACACCTCGTACGAGCCCTGGCGCGATCTCATCCGCGACATCCAGGCTCTGCGGCTCACGAGCTACGACATCGCCGACCGCCTTCGGTCGTTCGCGCAGCAGGCCTAGCTCCAAGCCACGTAGGCGTTGCCGATGTCGGGATCGCCGTAGAAGAAGAACAGCTTCAGCTCGTCGTGCTGATGGCGGTCCACGTGGAAGGACCATGCGTAGGTCGACGGGGGCTCAGGATCCGGGGCGTCAGCGGGCGTCACAGGAGACCGTCTCTCGACTCGTGTCCGAACCCTCAGGTCAAGCCGGACGGCCCGTCCGCCGTTGTCGTCGGCCAGTTGCCGGGTTCCGGGTTTCCAGTACGGGTCGGGACCGGCTCGCCTGCAACGCGCGCACAGGCTCAACACCGCTGGTCGCCCACGCCGGTCGACCCGTCGGTCCGACCCAGGTGGCAGGCCGTCCCCGAGGATGTCGCCATGCCCGAACCGTTGTGATCAGCGGTGGAGGGACCCCCGGTCGCCGCGCACGTCTTCACCCGTGCCCGGGGGGGCGACGGCCCCGTCAAGCAGGCCGCCGAGCACTGGGTGGACAACTTCCGCGCCGACATCTCACCGCCGCCCGGACCGGCGTCACCCGCATCGACCAGACCCTCAACGGGCGCGCCACCACCTGCCGACGCGTCCAGCGGGCTGCGTGCGGCCGGGGACGACGGGCGGCGGCGCGAGGGGTGTCCGCATGCCGGACGGTGGCTCGGTCGGGTGGGAATCGTCGATCATCGCACTCCGGTGTCAATGCTCCTCACCGGAGGCGTTCTGGACATCGCGGAGAGTTCTACGCGCGAGGAAAGAAGCGCCCCTTTATCGGAAGGCACCATTCGGAGAGCTTCCCTTTAGATCTTCGGCCACAACCATTCGCCGAGGAGCCCAATCAAGCCCAGGCCGGGAGAGACTTTCGGACGCACTGTCCAGAAAGAACAAGAGGAACGACCCATGCGCCCAAGACCTTTCGGCATGTCCGCCTCCCTGGCCGCATTCGGACTACTCGGCTCCCTCGTCACCGCGTGCGGCTCGTCCGAGGGCGACGCGACCACGCTGCGGCTGGTGGTCCCCGAGTACGGCACCAGCCCGGCGACCAGCTCCAAGGCGTACTGGGACAAGCTGATCACCGCCTTCACCGCCGCCCACCCCGACAAGAAGGTCGAGGTGACGGTCTACCCGTGGGCCGACGTCGACCGCGAGGTCACGCGCATGGTCAAGGAGGACGACGCCCCCGACGTGGCTCTGATGGGCGCCTACTCCGACTTCGCCGCGCAGGGAAGCCTCTATCCCGCCGATGAGGTGCTGTCGGTGCGAGCGGAGGCGAACTTCCTGCGGCCGCTCGCGGACGCGGGCTCGGTCGGCGGCGCCCTCTACGGCCTGCCCTACGTGGCCAGCAGCCGGCTGCTCTTCTACAACCAGGAGCTGTTCGACAAGGCCGGGGCGAAGCCGCCGAAGACCTGGTCGGAGCTGAAGGAGGCGGCCGAGGCGCTGAAGAAGGAGGGCGTGCGCTACCCGTACGCCCTGCCGCTCGGCCCCGAGGAGGCGCACGCCGAGACCCTGATCTGGGAACTGAGCAACGGCGGCGGCTACACCGACGACAGCGGCGGCTACAACATCGCCTCCGAGCAGAACACGCAGACGTTCCGCTGGATCAAGGAGAACCTGGTCGTTCCGGGGCTCACCGGGCCGGTCGCTCCCGCCAGTCTCAACCGGCAGGACGCCTTCGACGCCTTCCTGCGCGGTGAGGTCGGCATGGTCAACGGCTACCCCTCGCTCCTGCACGAGGCGCGGGGGAAGGGCATGAGGGTCGGCACCCTGCGCATGCCGGTGTCGGACACGCTGGACGCCGAGGATACCCCGCCGGCGGCGGGCGTCGCCGACTGGATGATGGCCTTCCGGCACGACGACAATCGCGAACTGGTCACCGATTTCCTGAACTTCGTCTACGAGGACAAGAACCTCAACGAGTTCGCGGGCCGCTACCACCTGCTGCCCTCGACGGTCTCCGCCACCGAGGCCTCCCAGTACGCGGCGGCCGACCCCAGCGCCGAGCAGTTCCTGGCCGCCCTGCGCAGTGCCCAGCTCTACCCGGTCGACGAGCCGTCCTGGCTCGAGATCAGCAACACCATCAAGCGCAACATCGGCAAGGCCGTCGCGCCGTCCGCCGATCCGAAGGCGGTGCTGGAGCAGATCGCCCAGCAGGCCAAGGACGCTACCCAGCAGTAGGAGCGGTCTCCGCGTTCCCCGGGCCCATGAAGCCCCATTCGTCGCTCACCAGGCACCCACAAGGTGCGCGAGCGACGACCATCCCCCTCCCCGTACAGCGGTCCGCGCGTCGAGGATCCTCCCGTTAAGGTGAGCGCACGCCGACGCCAAGCTCGCTCAGGAGGGTTACGAGTGCGACCAGCCGGACCCCTGCCGATACGCGTGCCGGTCGGAGAGGGAGCCCGCCAGTGGACGAGCCGAGCCGTCCAGCGCCGGGTCCTGTTGGTGGTCCACAACGTCACCTCTGCAGGCCGCCTGTGGGACCTGCTTCCCCTCTTCCATGACGACTTCCGCATCCAGACGCTGGTGACGTCGACGGGGTCCTCCGCGTTCCAGTCCGGAGTCCGCGAACTCCTCGCCGAGCTGGAGCTTCCCGAGCTGCCGTGGGAGCAGGCTCTTTCGACTCCGGTGGATCTCGCGATCTCCGCGAGCTTCGGGGGAGAACTCGCCGCGATTCAGGGTAGTTTGTCCGTTCTCTCACATGGTGCCGGATATACTAAGAAACTAGGCCAGCCGGGAGCCGGGAGCCGGGAGCCGGGAGCCGCGAGCCGCGAGCCGCGAGCCGCGAGCCGCGAGCCGACGTTCGGGCTGTCGCCCGAGTGGCTGCTGGTCGACGGGAAGCCGTTCGTCGACGGGCTCGTCCTGTCCCACCCCGAACAGCTGGAGCGCTTGGGCCGGGTCTGCGCGGACGCGGTTCCCTCCGCCGTACTCGGTGGCGATCCCTGCTTCGACCGGATGCTCGCGGCGCGGCCGTACCGGGAGCGGTTCCGGCGAGCCCTTGGCGTGCGCCCCGGTCAGCGGCTCCTCGTCCTGAATTCGACGTGGAACCCGGAGGGCTTCTTCGGGAGCGGCGGCGGGCAGGACGTTCTGCCCGGTCTGCTGCCGCGCCTCGCGGCCGAGTTGCCGGCGGACGACTACCGGCTGGCGGCCGTACTGCATCCGAACATCTGGTACGGGCACGGCCCTGGCCAGGTCCGGGCGTGGCTGGACCGGGCGCGGCGCGGCGGGCTGACCCTGATCGACCCGGTCCACGCGTGGCGGCAGGCTCTTCTGGCCGCTGATCTGGTGCTGGGGGACTTCGGGGCGGTCTCGTACTACGCGGCGGCGCTGGGCACTCCCGTGCTGGTGGCGGCGGACGGGCGGGAGAAGCTCGATCCGGAGGCGCCGCTCTCGGCGTTCGTGGCCGGGGCGCCGCGGCTCGATCCGCACGCTCCGCTGCGTCCTCAGGTGGAGCGGCTGCTGGGCGGTCACCGTCCGGATCCCTCCGCCGCCAGGTTCGTCACCTCGGACCCGGGCCGGTCGGCCGTGCTGCTGCGGCGGCACTTCTACGGTCTGTTGGACCTCCCCGAGCCCGCTGCTCCCGCGTCCCTGGAGCCGCTGCCGCTGCCGCCGTACGTCCCCCGGACCTTGACGGCCCCGCTGCTCGTGTGGACGCGTGTCGACGGGACGGATGTCGTGGTCGAGCGTGCCACCGAGCATCAGGGCGGCACGGAGGGGCATGTGCACCTCGCCGTGCACGAGGACACCCGTCACCCCGGGGACCTGGAGCTCGCGGACGTGATCACGCGGGAAGGGGCCGCGGACGACCCGCGCCTCGGCGGCCCCGGGACGTGGACCGACGAGGTGCTGCGGCTGCACCCGCACTGTGCGGCGGCGGTGTACGTGACGGGGCCCGGTCACTGCACCGTACGCGCCCGGCAGCACGGCCTGTTCCGGTTGTCCGCCGGTCCCGGCGCGGACGTGGATCCGGCGGCGTACGCCTCCGCGCTGTACGCCTGGCTGGTGGGCGGGGGGACCGTGCCAGGGCGTGGTGTCACGCTCCGGGTGCACGCCGCGGGCGGTGTGCACCCGGTCGCCGTGGAGGTGCTCGCGGGTCCTACCGCGCGGACGCCTCGCAGCGCCGCCGCAGACCCTCCAGATACCTCAGGTGCGGGGCCGCGGCCGGAGTGAGCAGGGCTTCGGCCTCGGCGATCGTCGTCAGCGCCGCCGCGTCCTGTCCGGCGTCGTGCAGGGTCTCGGCTAGGTCCGTGAGCGTGCGGGCCCGGTTGTAGGCCTCGGCCGGCCTCGTCGCCGTCCCCGCGAAGAAGGACGCGGCGTTCTCCAGGCACTGGCGGGACTCGTCAAGCCGGTCCAGTCCTCGCAGGGCCCGCCCCTGGTGACGTTCGACAAGGGCGAGGGCCCGCGGGAGGTCCGCCGCGCCTTCCTGGTCGGCCCCGATCCTGCGGTAGATGTGCCCGGCCTCGACGAACCTCTCGTGCGCATCCTCGTACATCCAGCGGTTCAGGCTCAGTAGGCCGAGCAGTTCCACGGACGACGCCTCGCCCCGCAGATGCCCTGCCTCCCGCTCGTGGGCGACGGTGGCCCGCGCGGCCCGGTTCGCCTGCTCCCAGCGGCCGGTCTCGCCGAGGCAGTGCGCCAGCTGGAAGGACAGGGCGCCCGCCGTGCGTGGATCGGCCCGGTGCTCCTCGGCGCAGCGGGCGGCGGTACGGAGGGCGGGAAGGACCTCGTCCCAGTGACCGGCCTTCAGCTGGAGCGGCCACAGGGCTCGGGCCAGCCGTAGGGCGGTGGTGATCTGCTGGTGTTCCTCGGCCACGGTGACGGCGCGGACCAGGTTGGCCGCCTCGGCGGCCAGCGCTGCGATGCCGTGCTGCTCCGTGCGGAGTGCGCCGGGTGTCGGCGGTGCCGGTTCGGTGCGCCAGCTCTGCGGGAGGGCCGCGTGGGCCGCGTGCAGCGCCCGGTCCAGGAGCATGTCGAGGACCCGGGTCACGGCGGCCGAGCATTCCACCGCTCCGTAGGCGGTGGCTGCGGCGGCCAACTGGCGCCGGATTTCGGGGCGGAATCGGTAGCGCCGCTCGGGCAGTGCGTCGAGCAGGTCGACCTCCGCGGCCTCGGCGAGCCACCGGGCCGCCTTCTCCTCGTCGTCGAGGCCGGCGGCAGCGGCGGCCAGCGCGGCGCTGATGGAGGGCCAGCCGCCGAGCGCCACGAGCCGGCAGAGCCGCAGGGCTTCCGCGTCGAGCCGGTGGGAGGCGCGCTCGGCCGTGCCGCGCACGGGGTGCGTCGGCCACGTCCCTTCCCCGTCCTCCCGTACGGGAGCGAGCTGGTCACGGCCGAGGAGGCGGGCCTCGGTGTGGAGCGCGAGGGCGTTGCCCTGGCAGCGTTCGAGCAGTCCGGGCAGCTGCGCCTTGATCCGGGCGGCGTGCTCGGGCCCGGCGACCTTGCGCACCAGTTCCTTCGCGTACCGGTCGGTCAACGGCGGGACGGCGATCCGCTCCGCTTCCAGCAGGAGCGGTGTTCCCGACACGACGACCAGCAGGAACACGTCGGGGGTGGCCGGGACGAGCCCGCGGACCTGGGCCAGCGAGGTGACGTGGTCGATCACCACGAGCGCCCTTCGCCCCGCGGTGAGCCGTCGGTAGAGGCGTTCGCGGCCCGCTTCGGTGGCCGGGATGCGGTCGCGGTCCACGTCCATGTCGAGGAGCAGGCGCAGCAGGACGGTGGCCGGTTCGGGGCCGCTCTCCGCGGCCGTCTCCCGCAGGTCGACGTAGAACTGCCCGTCGGGGAAGCGGTCGCGCGTCTCGGCGCCCAGGCGGAGGGCCACTGAGGTCGTGCCGCTCCCGGGTGGACCGGCCAGTTGGGCGACGCGGGGCTGCCCGTCCCATGGGCGGTCCGCTTCGCGGATCAGCTGCTTGAGCACCTTCTGACGGTTCGTGAACGCCCATGGGGCCGGGGGCATACCGCCGCCGGACGCGCCGTCGATGTGCTCGGAGCCGTTCTCCAGGAAGACCGCCCACTCCCCCGCCTGCCGGGGGTCGCGGTCGAGGCGTGCGTACAGCCGTCCGGCGAGCGCCTGCCGCTCTTCCGTGTCGGTCGGAAGCGGGGTCTCGCGCCCCAGGGTCCTTCGTACCAGCGCGCCCGCCGACAGGGTCAGGTTCTTGCCGATCTCCCCCGCCGCCCCGTTCCCCACACCCAGCAGGAACGTGGTGAGCGCACTGAGCGCCACGACCTCCAGCACGTCGGCCCCTCCCCCTGATCGCCACCCGGTCCTGGCCGGGACTGTATCGCCGCGGCTCACGCTCGCGGAAACACCGGAAGGTCGACAACTTCCCTGCCCGGCGCGAAACATGCGGCCGGACGGGCCTGGAAAGGAGGGGCACCTGTCCGCCGAATGTGTCACCTCTCCGGACGGGACCCGTTTCCGTGTGCGGGCCTCCTGAGGTGCCCGCCCGGCCGACGGGGCGCATCCTGTCAGGAGGGGCGGATTCCTCCTGGCCGAAAAGGAGGCCGTGTGGGACCGAGGGACCGGGCGGGCAGCGACGGCTCCCGTGATCAGGGCGGCTCCGCGCTCAAGGGCGTGGCGGCCGCGCTGCTCGATGCCCACGGCCGGATCGTGTGGTGGTCGCGGTCCGCGCGGCGGTTGCTCGGCTGGAGCGGCGAGGAGGTGGCCGGGCGGTCCGCCCGTGACGTCCTCGGCGAGGTGGACGCGTACCCGGAACGCTCGGCGGAGGTCCGCCGCGTACGGCTGCGGCACCGGTCGGGGCACGTCGTCGAGGCGGACGTGCGGGTCTCGGAGGCGGAGGGCTCGGCCGAGCGGCTGGTGCTGATGCGGCTGCCCGGCGAGGCCGGCGGCTGGGACCAGGAGCGGGACATCGCCCGGGCGCTCCTGGCGCAGGACGGCATCGGCGTCGCCCAGTACGACGAGGCGGGGCAGCTCGTACGGACGAACGCGGCCATGGAGGCGCTGCGACCGCCGGGGGCCGGGGACGACTGGCTGGGCGGTCTGGTCGCCCGGGACGGCGGCGGTCCGGCGCGGGCGGCGTTCGAGCAGGTCGCCGCCACGGGGAAGCCGCTCGCCGCGCGCGTCTACGACCTGGGGTCCGACGGCGGCGGTCCGGCGCTGTCGGTGTCCTGTTTCCGGATCGAGGACGTCCTCGGCGTACCTCTGGGCATCATGGTCGAGGTCTCCAGGGTCACGGACACGGGCCCGCACCTGGACGCCGCGTACCGCAGGGCCTTCGAGATCGGGCAGTCCCTCGACGTGGTCCAGGTGGCGCAGGACCTCGCCCGCGTCCTGGTGCCGGCGCTGGGTGACTACGCGACGGTCGACTACCCCGACGACGTCCTCGAGGGCCGGGACCCGCCGGCCGGCTACCCGGGGCAGGAGGCGTCCGCCCCGCGCCGGGTGGCGGTGCGGGCCGCCGACGGCGCCTGGCCGGCCGGGCTCATCCAGGTGGGCGAGGCGATCCCCCGGGTGGCGGAGACGCCGCATGTCGCGGCCAAGCTCGTCGGAGACGTGCTCGTCGCCGACGCGGAGCAGGCCCGGCGGATCTTCGGCGGGGATCCGGAGCAGATCGCCCGGTTCCTGCCCGAGGGCGCGCACGCCTCCCTCGGCTGCCCGCTCTACCGGCGCGGGCGGTTCTTCGGATACGCGACGGTCCACCGCACGCGCACCGCCGCGGCCTACGACGAGACCGACGTCAAGCTGATGCACGATCTGTGCGCGCGGACGGCGACGGCCATCGACAACGCCTTCCGCTTCGCCCGCGAGCACCAGACGGCGGTCGTCCTCCAGCGGAGCCTGCTGCCCCCGTCGGCGACGCGCAGCACGGCCGCCGAGACGGCGGGCATCTACCTGCCCGCCGGTGGTTCGGTCAGCGTGGGAGGCGACTGGTACGACGCCTTCGACCTGTCCTCGCTGCGGGTCGGGCTCGTCGTCGGCGACGTCGTGGGACACGGGCTGGAGGCGGCTGCCACCATGGCCCGGCTGCGTACGGCGGTGCAGACGCTCGCGGAACTGGACCTGCCGCCCGACGAGTTGCTGACGCGGCTCGACGACCTGGTCCGGCGCATGCAGCTCGAGGCCGAGCAGCCGGACACCGTGGGCGGCTCGTGTCTGTTCGCGGTGTACGACCCCGTCGGCCGCACCTGTCAGATGGCGTCGGCCGGCAATCCTCCCCCGGCGCTCGTCACGCCCGACGGCGAGGTGTCCTTCGTGCCCGTCACGCCGGGGCCGCTGCTCGGGGTGGGTGACAATCCCTTCGAGGTCACGACCCTGACCCTGCCCCCGGGAAGCACCCTGGTCTGCTACACCGACGGTCTGCTCGGGCGGGACGTCACCGCCGGGGCGGAACGCCTGAAGGCGGACCTCGCCGCCCTGAGCGGCGCCCACGGGACGCCGGCGGCCCTCGGCGACGCGCTCGTCGCACGGAGTCCGCACACGGAGAACCCGGTGGACGACATCAGCCTCCTGCTCGCCCGTACGCACGTGGTGGCCGAGGAGTCCACGGCGGTGTGGGAGTACCCCGCGGACCTCGCCGCGGTGGCCGACGCACGCGCGCACGTCCAGGCGCGGCTGGAGCAATGGGGGCTCGACGAGCTGCTGTTCAGCACCGAGCTCATCGTGAGCGAGCTCGTCACCAACGCCATGCGGTACGCCGGCGGGCCCGTCACCCTGCGGCTCGTCCGGGACCGTGTGCTGGTGTGCGAGGTGTCGGACCCGAGCAGCACACAGCCCCGCCTCCGCCGCGCCCTCGCCACGGACGAGGGCGGCCGCGGCCTGTTCCTGGTCGCCCAGCTGACGTCCCGCTGGGGCAGCCGCTACACGGCGCGCGGCAAGACGATCTGGACGGAACAGAACCTGCCGGAACCCTGACAGCGGTGAGGCCGGTCCGTGCGGCCCGGCCGCGTGGCCGATCCGTACGGCCTGACCGCGTGACCGATCCGTACGACCTGACCGTGTGGCCGATCCGTACGGCCTTGCTGTGTGGCCGGTCCGTGCCGCCGTGATCACCGGCCCTGGCTCTGTCGGAGCCACGGATCGCGGCCCGGTCGGCCTCACGATTCCTGGCTGCGGGCTTCGAGCCGCTGGGCGTAGTCGCGCAACAGCCGCGCGCCCAGCATCTGCTTCACCTCCTCGCTCAGTTCGTGGTGGGCGAACCGCACGAGGCCGGTCGTCGGTGCTCCGCCGTCGGAGAGGGTCAGCACGCGGCCGAGCGGCCCCTGCATCAGCCGCGCCAGCTCGTACGGCGCCAGGCCGGCCACCTCCGCGAGTTCCGGCAGCGGCAGGTCATCGGCAAGGGCGATCAGGCCCAGAACGTCGCGATGGGCTTCGGAGGCGGCGAGCAGGTTCAGCAGCTCGTGGGAGACCTCGCGTTGCGTGGAGAGGGGTGCGGGGGCGAGGTGGGCCGGGAAGCACCGGCGCAACGGATGCCCGGCGGGGACGTCGTCCGGCAGCGGGAACTCCCGGCCGGTGACCAGCACGCGCAGACCTGTCGGCGGATTCCCCGGCAGCAGGGACGCGATGCTCGGCAGTCCGGTCGACGGTCCACGGTCCTCGTCGAGTCCGTCCACGACGAGCAGCAGCGTGCGGCCCTCCTGCTGCGCCTTGCGGGCGGCGGCGTCAAGCAGTTGGCTGCGGAGCCTCTCCGCAGCCCCGGAATACATCCGGGAGGACGCGGGCTCCTGGCCCAGGTACCAGCCGAGCTGGTCCGTGAGGGCGTCCGTGTACGCGCCGCTGTCACTCTGGCCCGTCAGTCGGCCGGTGACGAAGAAGGAGACGACATCCACGTCGTGAGGGGGATGCAGGACGAACCATGCCGTCAGTGCCGTCTTGCCCGACCAGGGCTTTCCCCGCCACACCGCATAGGGCTGGTCACCGTGGCAGAATTCGGCGAGCTCGGCCAGTTCCGCGTCCCTGCCCACGAGGCGCTGTGGCGCGATGTCCTGCACATGGGTCAGATAAGGCGAGGCGGCACGGAGCTCCGGTGCCGGGACTTCGGGCAGGTCGCGCAGCCCGGGGATGCCGAGGAGTCCGGACAGGTCGGGGGCGGAGCCGGCCAGGAAGCGGTCGACACGGGCGGCCCCCAGTGTTCCCTGCCCCTCATGGGACAGATCCGCGTTGACGACTCCGATGAGCATGCCGTCGGACCAGAGCGGAGCGCCGGACATGCCTCCCCATGGGCTCGACGCGTGCCCGTCACGCTGGGGCGTCACGGCGAACTGGACGCTCAGCGTGCCGCTGCTGATGTTCGTCAGGCTCGATGTCGTACCGACGAGATGCACCAGGTCCTGGTGCTCCCTGCCACCCACGTCGCGGCGTTTGAAGTCGGGGAATCCGGCGGTCTCCACGTTCAGGACGGCGGCCTCGCGGGTGACCCGGCCGAAGCGCACGGGTGGAACGACCTCGGCCTCGCCCGGCGGCGAGAAGCGCAGCACGGCGAGATCCGTGGCCTCGTCGCGAACGACCACCTCGGCGCTCGCTTGCCAGGTCGCCGATCCGAGCGGAAAGCCGAGGAGGCACAGAGCTCCCTCGCTCACGAGGTGAGCGGCTGTCAGCACGGTGTCGTTCGAGATCCTGTATCCCGTGCCGTAGGACCGCGTGGGGTGACAGAACACCGTCGCGATCCGGCGTGGATCGATACCGCGCGACCGTTCGGTCCGCTCGACGGGTGCGACGGTCTCGCGGGGCGCCCGGTCGGGCTCCACCGTGCGGTCGGGCGAGGGGAACAGGGTCACCGCGACCATCCCGTGCCGGAGCCTGACCACCGGCTCCGGCGCCCCCACCGCGCGGCAGTCGGCGACCGACCGCGGCAGCCCGGCCCCCACCGACTCCACCAGCTTCGCCCAGGACAGCACCCGGGCCAGCCGGAAGTTGTGCGGCCGGGAATGGCTCTCCAGCATGCCGAGCCGCTGCAGACCGTCGGGCACGGGGCGGTCGCCACCGCCCCACGCCCCGGGGCTGATCACCTCGACCCGGTCGTCGTAGACGTGCACGGCGACACACGCGTCGGTGCGGGCGTAGTCACGGTGGACGAGGGCGTTGGCGATGATCTCGCGTGCCGCGATCATCGGAAAGCGGTAGAGCGCGTCCGTGTGGGCGGACTCGGTCGTCGGCAGCTCCCCGAGCCGGGCGGCGGCGGCGACGAAGTCCCGGGCCTGCACGATCAGTTCGGGAAGGGTCCCGTGGAGTTCCGCGCTGGTCGTCGGGTCGGTCTTGTCCGTACCCCGGAAGCGCACGCAGCGCACCATCGCCGTGGGCTGGACCGCCGTGGGGTTCTCCCCGAAGAGCAGCGCGCCCGACAGCGTCGGCACGCCTTCCTTCACGAGCCCTGATCGCGCCAGGAACTCGTTCATCGTCAGCTGCGGAGGGTAGGCGGCGGTCACGTCCTCCCGCAGCTCGCTGCGGAACGCCTGGACCCGGGCGTGGTCGAGGACCGCCTGCGGCGCGGCGGCCTCAAGCCGGTCGATGCTGTCTCGCGCGGGGGTAGATCCGCCCGAGGGCATGGCGGTGGTGGTCGGCTGCGGGAGAGGCTCCGTGACGGCACGACCGCCCGGGCCGGAGGTGGGCGGCTGGTCGGCCGGTGTGACCTCGGGCGTCCGGCGGGCGATGGGGACGGCCCCGGCGCCGTCGAACTTGCGTTGCGGCTCGTGTCCGTCGAAGGGGGTGCCCGACACATGGGTGAAGAGGTCGTCGAGATCGACCGTGCCGTCGCCGTCGCCGTCCCGTGCCTCCGTGAGCAGCCCTGCGACCAGTGCCTTCGTGAACGGGCTCGGTTCGCCGCGGGTCTCCGCGTCGCCGGCCTGGTCCGTGGCGGACGCCGCCGCGATGACGAACCGGCCCTTGCCCGAGAGCCCTTCGGTCAGGTCGCCACCCTTGAATCCGCCGCCGTGGCAGCAGTCAAGGACCACGATCTTCACCTGGGCGAAGCTCCGCGTGATGATCCGGGACAGGGTGCTCGACGCGACGGCGGACGACTCCAGCCGGTTCGTCCTGGTGTTGCCCGCGCACAGGAACAACTCCCGGCTCAGGCTGCGTCCGTGACCGCTGAAGTAGAAGAGCAGGACGTCGTCCGCCTCGGCGTCGCCGAAGAACTCGTCGGCCCTGTCGAGGATCTCCGGCGCGTCGGCCTCCGGAAGCAGCGTGACCTCGCTGCGGTCGAAGAGCCCTGTGACCGGATCGGTGAGGGCGTCCCGGAGCAGCATCCCGTCCGCCTTCGGTCCGTTCAGCTCGGGGAGGACGCCGGGGTCTTTGGGGTATCGGGAGTTGCAGACGATCAAGGCCCGGTACATGCGATCCTGTCCACCCCCGGCTGTCACTCGCGATACGCACCGGGCCTCAGCTTAGAACGGGAGAGGGCAACCATGGCACCTGTGACGGAAGTTGGGATCGAGGGCCGACTGGCGGGGCTCGACGCCGGCCACGAGGCCGTGCTCGACGCGCGTGCCGAACTGATGGCCGACCTGCGGGGTGTGGCGGGTGCCCGGTTGACGGAGCGCGACGTCCCGGTCGAGGGTGCCAAGGGTGTGGCCTCCGAGCTGGTCATGGGGCTCACCGGCGCGGGCGGCGCGACCGCCCTCGTACAGATCGTGAAGGCGTGGCTGCAGCGGGACCGCCGGCGATCGGTGACGGTGACCGTCACCGAGACCGAGACCGGGAAGGTGGTACGGATCGAGGGGGACGCCATCTCGAACGACGTCCTGGCGGCGGCCCTCAACGGCCAGGAGGAGCCGCCCGCCGCGGAGGAGGCCCCCGCCGCCTCCGCGTGACGGACCGAGGGGGGAGGGGGCGGTGCCATGGCGACGGCGTCCCTCGCCTCGTACGGGCCGGCGGTCACGGGTCCGGGGACGCCCGGATCCGAGCGTGTCCGGTTCCGCGTCGCCCAGGGCACCCAGCGCGTGTGCATTGCCGGCTGCGAGGCTGCCGGCCCGCCCGGGCCGCGTCGCCCCGGTGGCGGCGGAGACTACGGGGCCGAACGGGACACCCCGGCACGGTGGGGTCCGACAGCGTGCGTCCACTATGCGGACAGATGTTTGAGACGCTTCCGTCCGGTGCTAGCGTGCCATCCATGCAGAACATCACCGGCCTCGCCATGATGCGAATGATGCCCCCCACCTCGGAGGCGCTTCGCTAGCGAAGCCGTGTGCGCACAGGATGCGACGGACCCTCCGGAGACGGAGGGTCCTTTTTTGTTACCCCGAATCAGTCCCACCCCGCCTGCCCCCCATCTCCCCCACCCCCTTTCGACAGAAATGTGAAGTATCTGCCATGACCCTCCTGCCGGTCGTCTCCCTCACCGACTGTGCCGATCCCAACGCGCTGGCCCGGCAGTCCACCCGGATCGCGACGCTCTTCGGCGCCACCCCCACGGTTCTGCCGCTGGGCGGGCCGGACCCGGAGGGCGCCGCCGCCCTGACCCTGCTCGACCTTCTGCGTTCCACCGATCTGATCGGCGGTCCGACGCAGCCGGTGGTGGTCCTGGTCAACATCGCGCCGCGGGACGGGCACTGGCCCAACGGTGTGCCGTTCTGCTGGTTCCGCCACGGCGACCACCTGGTCATCAGCACCCTGAACCACCGGGTCCTCGCCCCGCTCGCCACCTACCTGGGCATCACCGAGGTCCACGTCACCGACGTCCGCGAAGTCCTGGAGGCCGCGGCCGCCGGATGGGCCGAGCTCACGCCGGCCGAGATCGAGGAGATGGTGCGGACGCAGTTCCGCAGCCTGTGGTACGTGCCGCTGCTCGCCCGCTGGCTCGCGGACGGCCGCGAGGTCCCCGCCCAGCCGACGGCCGTGGCCCAGCCCGCCGCGGACGACGTCCGGGTCGCGGTCGTGGACAACTTCGGCAACTGCAAACTCGACCGCCCCGCCACCGACCTTCCCGGCTACACCACGGCCAAGAGCCTCCTCGTCCACAACCGCCACGAAGGGCGTGACATCGAGGTCCGCTGTTACGACCGGCTCCCGGACGTCCCCCTGGGCGAACCCGGAATCACCGTCGGCAGCTCCGGCGTCGGCTTCGCCGAGCTCGTCGTCCGCGGCGGCTCCGCAGCCGAACTCTTCGGCCTCAACCAGGGCGACCAGGTCCTCCGCCTCGCCAGCTGACACGTTTCCTTCCTCTCATTCCTGCCGGACTTCTTCTCTTTAAGGACTTCTGATGTCCCGTACCCGAATAGCTCTTTCGGCTTCCGCTGCCACCGTCGTCGTTCTGGCCGCAGCCGCCTGCGCGCCGCAGCCGCAGGCGACCCCCAAGGCGTCCGGCTCCGCCGCAACCGCAGCCGCGTGCACGACGGACAGCGCGAGTCTCCACAAGCCGGGTCAGCTGACGATCGCGACGGACTCTCCGGCGTACGAACCCTGGTTCGACAGCAACACCCCGTCGAACGGCAAGGGCTTCGAGAGCGCGGTGGCCTACGCGGTGGCAGGGAAGCTCGGCTTCAAGAAGGATCAGGTGAAGTGGGTCGTCGAGCCCTTCGCCCACTCCTACGCCCCCGGTGCGAAGAACTTCGACTTCGACATCAACCAGATCTCCATCACCCCGCAGCGCGCGAAGGCCGTCGACTTCTCCTCCAGCTACTACACCGCCAACCAGGCCATCCTGACCCTGGAGGGCTCGAAGTTCGCCGGCGCCACCTCGCTGAGCGCGTTCAAGGACGCGAAGATGGGCGTGCAGGTCGCCACGACCAGCTACCAGGCGGTGCTGGAGCGGCTGAAGCCGTCGCAGAAGCCGAGTGTCTTCAACACCACCAAGGACGAGGTCACGGCGCTGACCAACGGTCAGATCGATGCGATCGTCACCGACCTGCCGACCGTGTTCTACCTGGCCGGCGCGGAGCTGGACAACGGCAAGATCGTGGGCCAGTTCGGCTACGCGGGCGGCACGCCGGAGCACTTCGGTCTGCTGCTGCCGAAGAACAGCGGCTACACCACCTGCGTGAACCAGGCCCTCGACGCCCTCAAGGCGGACGGCACCCTGGCGAAGCTGACGTCGACGTGGCTGTCCGCGTCGGCGAACGTGCCCGAGCTGAAGCAGTGACGGGCCGACAGTGGAACTGACCAAAACACCCGCGTCCCCGGCGGCGGAGGACGACACCTACGTGCCGAGCGGCCATGAGCTGGAGCGGCAGCGCTACCGGCGGCTGCGCAAGCGCCGTCAGACCTGGACCGCCGCCCTGTGCACCCTCGCCGCGCTGGTCGCGGTGGGTGCGGGGGCGGTCGCCTCACCCGGCTGGGACCGTGTCCGGAGCCTGTTCCTGGACTGGACCGAACTGCGGACCGCGTTCCCCGAACTCCTCCGGGGTTTCTGGCTCAACATCCAGATGTTCCTCGTCGCCGAGGTCCTCATCCTGGTCCTCGGACTGCTGATCGCACTGGTGCGGGTGACGCGGGCGCCGGGGCTGCAGCCCCTCCGGCTCGCCGCGACCGTCTACGTCGACGTCTTCCGCGGAGTACCCACCCTCCTGCTGGTCTTCCTCGTCGGGTTCGGGCTGCCGGCCCTGCAGCTGCAGGGAACCCCTTCCGACCCGTGGGTCCTCGGCGTCATCGCCCTCGTCCTCTCGTACGCCGCCTATGTCGGCGAGGTCCTGCGAGCGGGCCTCAACTCCGTCCACCCCGCGCAGCGCAACGCCGCTCGCGCGCTCGGACTGAACGAGCGCCAGACGCTGCGGCACGTCGTGCTGCCCCAGGCCGTCCGCAACGTCCTGCCGCCCCTGCTCAACGACTTCATCGCGCTGCAGAAGGACACCGCGCTGGTCTCCGTCCTCGGCCCCCTCGAAGCGCTGCGCGCAGCCCAGATCAAGGCCGACTACGACTTCAACTACACCCCCTACCTCGGAGCGGCCCTGTTGTTCATCGCCGTCACGATCCCCCTCACCCGCTTCGCCGACCGCCTCCAGCGGCGGGCGGCCCAGCGCACCTGGGCGGAGAGCAGCCGATGAGCCAGCCCCTCCTGCGTATCCGCGGACTTCGCAAGCAGTACGGAACACGGCTCGTCCTGCGCTCGATCGACCTCGATGTCGCCGAGCACCAGGTCGTCTGCCTCATCGGCGGTTCCGGCTCCGGCAAGTCGACCCTCCTGCGCTGCGCCGACCTGTTGGAGGTCGTCGACGACGGCACCATCCACCTCGGCGACACCGAACTCACCGACCCCCGCCTGGACCCCGACGTCGCCCGGCGCCGCATCGGCATCGTCTTCCAGGCCTACAACCTCTTCCCGCACCTCACCGTCCTCGACAACATCACCCTCGCCCCGCGCCAGGTCCACCGCACGCCTCGCAAGCAGGCCGAAGCCACGGCCCGCGAACTCCTCGCCCGCCTCGGACTCGCCGACAAGGCCGACGAACACCCGGACCGGCTCTCCGGCGGACAGCAGCAACGCGCCGCCATCGCCCGCGCGCTGGCCACCGAACCCGAACTCCTCCTCTTCGACGAGATCACCTCCGCCCTCGATCCCGAGCTCGTCGGTGAAGTCCTCGACGTCGTCGCCGACCTCAAACAGCGCGGCCTGACCATCCTCATGGCCACCCACGAGATGGACTTCGCCCGACAGGTCGCCGACCAGGTCTGCTTCCTCGAGAACGGCGTCATCGTGGAACAGGGCACCGCCGAACAAGTCCTCACCGCACCCCGCGAACAGGCCACCCAGCGCTTCCTCGCGCGCGCCCTCCACGGCAGCTGATCCCGGCAGGGAGTGTCGGCCGGGTTTCTCTCCGTTCGGCGGTGGTCCACTCGGCTCCGCGGCCGCGCAGCCGGCACCGTCGCCGAACGGAGAGTGACCCATGTCTGTGGCTGAGCCGACCTCCCGGCGCGGGAGGAAGCTGACCTGGCCGTGGTTCCTGGTCGTGGTGGTGGGGTACCTCGCCGTCCTCAAGGGTGCGGGACTCGCCATCGGGGTCGACACCGGCGACTCGGACAGCCCGTTCCCCACCACCGAGGCGGTGGTCCGCAACGACCTCGTCCCGATCGGCCTGTCCGTCGTCTACGGCGTGGCCGTCGTGACCTGGCTGGGCTGGTGGGGCGAGGTCGCGCGCTACCGGGCGCCGGTCCGGCGGTGGGTGTGGTTCCTACCGGTCTCGATGGCGGTGGCCGCCCCGCTCGGCATGGACTACCCGAACCTGACCGCCCAGAGGGCCTCCCTCGTCCTGGCCCTCGTGGGGATGACCCTGTGCGTCGGGATCGGTGAGGAGCTGATGTTCCGCGGCATCGGCGTGCAGGTCTTCAAGCGCGCAGGTGTTCGCGCAGGTCCCGCTGATCGGCATTGGCCCATGCCACGTGGCCGTCCGGCCGCAGCAGCACGGCGGGGAGGTCGAGTTCCTCGCCGGCGTCGACGACGTGGTCGACGCGGTCCGCCCAGCCCGCCGCCGTGAGCCGGCCGGTCCGGTCGAGGAGCAGTCCGCAGCCGCCGTGCGTCAGCTCGTACAGGCGTCCCCGCTTCAGCACGACGTCCCGAAGCCGTCGCCCGAGCAGCCGGCTTCCAGCCGAGGTTGAAGGCGTCCTGGATGCCGACGCTCGGCCGCGCCTGCGGGTTCGCCGGGGAAGCCGACGCCGGTCAGCTTGCGTACCGTGCTGCGGCCGCCGTCGCAGCCGACGACGTGGCGCGAGCGCAGCCGCGTGCCGTCCGTCTCCGCCGTGGTGGCCGCCTTCGAGCGGACTGCCTCAGCCATCCGGGTCCGTATCCGCGAGCTGGGCTTTCCCGGGGTGGCCACGTTCTACGTGTGGTTGACGAGCAGGCCGGTCAGCTCAGGTGCTCGACGGGATCGGTGCCCGCGGAAGCATTGCCGTTCGGCAGCGCCTACGAACTTTCCGACGAACTCGGGCCAGTCATCGAGGGGTTTCTGGCCGACAGCGAGCCGGACATCACGGGCTGGTTGTGCCTGGAAGGCGTGCAGAACCACTCGGAGCCGAGCACGGCCGAGCGAGAGGCGGTGCCCATCCGGGTCTGGGCAAGCAGCGTCGGAGCCACCTCACGCTGACCGGATCTGCGTGTCCGCCTGCCCGCGTGAGCCGAGCTCGTCCAGGATGACCCGGTAGAGACGGGCCCACACGCGCTCGCGGCTCCAACGGACGAACCGCATGTGCACCGTTTGCCAGCGAGCCCCCGAAGACCGGCGGAAGCTGCCGCCAGGTGCAGCACGACGTCGTCACGAACACGAGCGCGGCCAGCACCTCACGGTCCCCGGCCCTCCGACGTCCCCCACCCTGCGGCCGGTGCACCACCGTCGGCGAACTACCCGCCGAAACAGCTCCCACAGCTCGTCCGGCACCAACTGCTCGACAAGACGGTCCACGTCGGCGGCCGGCATCATGCCGGTCGGTCCCCCGCCGACACCACGATCATGCCGAGCATCAGTCCGGTCCGTGCGGTCCAGCAGACACGTGTGCTCGTATCACCGAAGCCGGTCTTCTCCCTCCGTGTCCCGTAGGAGAAGACCGTCTCTGGCCGTCAGTGGTGGAGGGCCGGTGCCTCTTCGGCGGTGGCGGCGGATCCTCGGCCGAGGTGGTTGAAGGCGAGGTTGAGCAGGACGGCGACGACGCAGCCGGTGCTGATGCCGGAGTCCAGGACGATCCGGGCGCCTTCGGGGAAGGCGTGGTAGAAGTCCGGGGCCGCGATGGGGATGATGCCGGCGCCGAGCGAGATGGCGACGATGAGGACGTTGTCGCCGCGTTCGAGTGCCGCGCCGGCGAGGGTCTGGATGCCGCTGGCGGCGACGGTGCCGAAGAGGGCGATGCCGACTCCGCCCAGGACGGGCTGCGGGATGAGGGCGACGACGGAGGCCAGGACCGGGCACAGGCCGAGCAGGATGAGGATGCCGCCGGCGGCTGCGACGACGTACCGGCTGCGCACCTTCGTGATGGCGACCAGACCGACGTTCTGGGCGAAGGCGCTGGCGGCGAAGCCGTTGAAGAGGGGGCTGATGGCGGTGCCGAGGCCATCGGCGCGCAGGGCGGCGGCGAGGGTCTTCTCGTCGGCGGGCCGCTCGACGATCTCGCCGAGGGCCAGGACGTCGGCGGTGGACTCGGTCATCGACACGAGCATCACGATGCACATGGAGATGATCGCGGCGGCCGCGAACTGGGGCGCGCCGAAGTGGAAGGGGGTGGGGATGCCGACGATGTCGGCTTCGGTGACGGCGCTGAAGTCCGCGACGCCGAGGAGAAGGGAGATCAGGGTGCCGGCGACGAGGCCGAGCAGGATGGAGATCTGCTTGAGGAAGCCGCGCAGCAGGCGTCGCAGGGCGACGGTGATCAGGAGGGTGGCGGCGGCCAGGCCGATGTACTTGAGGCTGCCGTAGTCGTCCGCCTGGCGGTTGCCGCCCTGGGACCAGTTGAAGGCGACGGGCAGCAGGGACACCCCGATGAGGGTGATGACGGTGCCGGTGACGACGGGCGGGAAGAAGCGGATGAGTTTGCAGAAGAACGGGGCGAGGAGGAATCCGAAGATTCCGGCGACGATGACGGCGCCGTAGATGCCGGGCAGGGCGTCCTCGGGCGCTTCGGCCTTCGCGATCGCGAGCATGGGGGCGACGCCGGCGAAGGAGACGCCGTTGACGAACGGGAGGCGTGCGCCGACCTTCCAGAAGCCGAGGGTCTGCAGCAGGGTGGCGATGCCGGAGGTGAACAGGCTCGCGCTCATCAGGAACGCGATCTCCGTCGTGGACAGGCCCACGCCGATGCCGACGACGAGCGGGGGCGCGACGACGCCGGCGTACATGGCGGCGACGTGCTGGAGCCCGGCGCTGAGGAGTTTGAGCGGCGGGAGCATCTGGTCGACGGGGTGGGGAGCGGTCGGCTCGGCGGCGGTTCTCGCCTCGGGCGAGGGCTCGACCGCGGGGGCGGTTTCCGACATGGTGGCGTGCCTCCTGGCAGCAGCGGCTGGCGGGTCGCGGGCAGAACGAGCGGGCCCGCGTGGGGGCCTGCTCCGGAGTGGGATTGCTGAGGGGCGGCGCAGAGGTGCTGCGTCGGGAGGCGGCCGGTGGCAGTACGTGCGGCTGCTGGGGCCGGTGCGTGGTTCTGTGGCTGCGGGGGCGGAATCGTGTCCCGTGCAGTCCCGCGGCTTCGAGCGTTCGCTTCCTATTCATCCACGATTCGGAACTTGCTCTCCGCATCGTGGAGTTGTTCTAGTTGCTCATGGCTGGACTTCGGGTGTCAAGGGGCGGGAAAGCCCGGGTCCTGAGCCGTTGGCCGGCTCGCGGCGCGGACCTGTTGCCACAGGTGCAGGTCGATGCGGTCCAGGAAGTCGGCGGCCTGCGCTTCGGCCGCGGCCGCCACCCGGGGGGAGGCGCCGAGGGACCCTTCGAACTGCTGGTAGATCAGGTGGAGTTGCTCCAGGGAGTGGCCGATCAGCTCGCGCGGGAGAGGCACGATCCGGCTGACCGGGGAGACGTAGTTGGGCCACCAGCTGCTCACCGCCTCGCGGAGCAGGACCCGCAGTTGACCGGTCCTGCCGCAGGCGGCCACGAAGCAGGCCGGCGGCGGGCGCAGGGTGTGGAGCAGGGCGCGGGTCTGGTCGGCCGTGCCCCGCCATCGGTTGCGGCGCTCGGCCTCCTCCCAGCGGGCATGGGTCATGCCGAGCGCGGCCGCGGTCTGGCCGACCGAGAGTCCGGCGACGGCACGGCACTGGGCGAGGGTCGTCGCCTCTCCGACGAGGTCGACGGGCGAACACCACAGCGCGGCGGCGAGTGCCTGGACGTGGGCGGCGTCCGGTACGAGGGTGCCGGCCTCCCAGGCTTCGAGGGCGGAGGGATGCAGCGGTTCGCCGCGGTAGGCGGCGACGGCCCATGCGACCTGGCCGAGCGTCAGCCCCAGCCGTCTTCGGACCGCGGCAGCACGGTCGGGGCGGAAGGGTGGGAGTGGGGAAGGGTCGTCTGCGGAAGACATAGCGGCACACCGTAAGGAGCCGGCAGGCTTTCGCCAAGAGCTCGGGGCGTTGTCCACGGCGTTGTAGGCGCGATCCCCCAGGATGAACGCACAACATGACGGACAGTTATTCGTCGGATCCTCCATGCCTGACGACCGCCCGCCACCTGCCCATTCGTCGCTACGGGGCAGCACCTCGGGCCTTCCGGCACCGGCCCCGACCTGGCAGATCATCCAAAGTTGATCTCGAACCGACGGAGCGAGAAGGGCTGTTGACGGCTGCCCGCACGGCTCCCTAGAGTCCGCTGCGTCCGTCAGTGGAATTCATTTTCCACGATGCGGACTCAGGTGGCGGGAGGCTGCTCTTCCATCCCTTGCGGCCCACCGCCACCTGCTCTCTCCCGGGATGAGCCGTTCCTCGTCCAGCCCGCCCCTGACCCCGCGCACCTGCCGGAAACCGCCTTCCGACAGGTGGTGTCGCAAGGAACAACTTTGTCGCCCCGCGCCTCTGCACGAACCGCGGCCACGGCCCCGCACCCGGTCGATGAGATCCTTCCCGCCCGCCGTCTCGTACCCGCCGCGCTCCAACACGTGGCCAGCATGTACGCCGGCCTCACCGCCCCGCCCCTGATCATCGGCAGCGCCCTCGGCCTGACCGCCGCCGAACTCTCCACCCTGCTCGCGGCCGCGCTGGTCGTCGCCGGCCTCGGCACCATCGCCCAGACCCTCGACCTGTTCGGTGTCGGTGCCCGGCTGCCCATGACCAACGGCGTCTCCTTCGCCGTGGTCTCCCCGGCCCTGGCCAGTACCGCGTCGAAGGGCACCGCCGGCCTGTCGGAGATCTTCGGCGCCACCGTGATCGCCGGGATCGTCTGTCTGCTCCTCGCCCCCGCCTTCCGACGGCTCATCAGGTTCTTTCCGCCGGTGGTCAGCGGCTGCGTCATCACCCTCGTCGGCGTCTCCCTGCTGCCCGTGGCCAGCGTCTGGGCCCGCGGCGGCGACACCGAGGCCGCCGACTTCGGCTCCCCCTCCAACCTCGCCCTGGCCGGTGCCACCCTCGTCATCACCCTGGTCATCCACCGGGCGCTGTCGGGCCGCTTCCTCGGCCGCATCGCGATCCTCCTCGGCATGGTCGCGGGCACGCTGATCGCGATCCCCTTCGGCAAGGTCGACCCCGGCTCCCTCACCCACGCGTCCCTGTTCGCCCTGCCCGAGCCCTTCGCCTTCGGCATGCCCCGCCTCGTGCCGACCGTGATCGCCACCACGGTGGTGGTCATGCTCGTGGCGATGATGGAGTCCACGGCCTCCCTGCTCGCCCTCGGCGCGGTGACCGGCCGCCCGACCCGGGACCGCACCCTCACCGGCAGCCTCCGCGCGCTGGGCCTGACCACGGCGCTCGGCGGCGTCCTCGGTTCGTTCATCAGCACCTCGTACGCCCAGAACGTGGGCCTGGTCGCGCTCAGCCGGATCCGCAGCCGGTACGTCGTCACCCTCTGCGGCGCCCTCCTGGTCCTGATGGGCCTGGTCCCGGTCCTCGGTTCCCTGGTCGCCCTCGTCCCGCTGCCCGTCCTCGGCGGCGCCGGCGTCGTCTTCTTCGGATCGGTGGCGGTCGCGGGCATCCGAACCCTCGCCAAGGCGGCCCTCGGCACCGGCCACAACAGCCTGATCGTCTCCGTCACCCTCGCCTTCGGGCTCTTCCCCGTCGCCCACCCCGACTTCTACGAGCGTCTGCCCGCCCCCGCGGCCACCGTCCTGGGTTCGGGCATCACCGCCGGCTGTCTCGTCGCCATCCTGCTGAACTACCTGCTCAACCATCTCGGCCGCGGCACGGAAGCCGACCTCGACGCCGTACCCGCCGAGCAGGTCACCGCACTCGACGGCACCGCCCCCGTCGGCGCGTTCCCTTCGTACGCCCCCGGGCCCGCCTGGTCGCCCTTCGGTGACGCGGCACCGCCACGCCCCCGGACCGTCACCCCGCCCCCGCCGCACACCGCGACGCTCGCCGGAGACTGGCCGCCCTACGACCCCGACCTCGTCACCGGCGGCCCCGAGACGTACGAGGATCCCGCCGCGGCCTACGACCCCGCGGCCGAAGGCGCCACGTTCCCGGGCCCTCTGCACCCGCTGCGGAACCGGACCGGACACCCCGACGACGACCCGACCACGCACGGCCGGGGCACGACATCCGGCTGACGCCACGAACGGGACGGGTCGGGGCCGGAGTTCAGCGGGGCCGGTTCGACTGACGGTCCCCAGCGGTTCGGAACGTCGTACGGACATGACTCCCGCCTCAAAGGTGGGGGCCATGTCCGTACGGGGCCGTGGTGTGTCCCGGCGACGCGTCGCCGCGGTGTCTCAGCCGGTTTCGGCGGGCTGCGCCGGCGCCGCGTCCACGGCCGTACCGGACGGGCCGCTCACACCGTCCTGACCCGGACCGTCCGCCTCCTCCTCCTCCGCGAGACGCTGCATACCGCTCGTGGTCTTCAGCGGCTTCTCCTTGATGAAGACGACGGCGACGAGCGCGAGGAACGCGAAGGGGGCCGCGACCAGGAAGATCTCGCCCGTGGCGACGCCGTACGCGTGCTCCACGATCTCGCGGATCGGGGCAGGGAGGGTCGTCATGTCCGGCACCGCGCCGTCGCCGCCGGCGCCGGCTCCGGCCGGTATTCCGGCATCCGCGAGTCCCTTGGTCATCTCCGTGGCGACGCGGCCGGCCAGGATCGCACCGAGCACGCTGGTGCCGATCGTGCCGCCGAGGCTGCGGAAGAAGGACAGCACCGAGGTGGCGGCACCCAGTTCGGTGGCGGCCACGTCGTTCTGCGCGGCCAGGACCAGGTTCTGCATCAGCATGCCGACGCCGATGCCCATGACGGCCATGTAGACGCTGGTCAGGCCGAAGCCCGTGTCGGCGCCGATCGTGGAGAGCAGGCCGAGACCGACCGTCATCGTGATGCCGCCGGCGACCAAGTACGCCTTCCAGCGGCCCGTCTTGCTGATGATCTGTCCGGCGACGGTGGAGGAGACCAGGAGTCCGAGGATCATGGGCAGGCTCATCAGGCCCGCGACGGTCGGGGACTTCCCCAGGGAGATCTGGAAGTACTGCGACAGGAAGACGGTGCCACCGAACATGGCGAGACCGACGAAGAGGCTGGCGACGGTGGCGAGCGCCACGGTGCGGTTACGGAAGATGCCGAGCGGGATGATCGGCTCGGGCACCCGGGACTCGACGAGGACCGCCGCGACGAGCAGCACCAGTCCGCCACCGGTCAGGGCGGCGGTCTGCCAGGAGGCCCAGGCGAAGCTGTTGCCGGCCAGCGACACCCAGATGAGCAGCGCGCAGACACCGGCGACGATGAGGAACGCGCCCAGGTAGTCGATCTTCGCTTCGCGGCGCCTGACGGGCAGCTTCAGCGTGAGCTGCAGCAGCACGATGGCGAGCAGTGCGAACGGGACGCCGACGAAGAAGCACCAACGCCAGCCCAGCCAGGAGGTGTCCACGAGAACACCGCCGATGAGCGGCCCTGCGACGGTGCCGACGGCGAAGACGGCGCCGAAGATGCCGGCGTACTTGCCGAGCCTGCGCGGCGGGATGATCGCGGCCATCACGACCTGCGCGAGGGCGGTCAGACCGCCGGCGCCGATGCCCTGGGCGACCCGGCTGAAGATCAGCAGCGAGACGTCGTGCGAGAAGCCGGCGAGGAGCGAGCCGACCACGAACAGACCGAGAGAGATCTGGAGGAGCAGCTTCTGGTTGTAGAGGTCGGCCAGCTTGCCCCACAGCGGCACGGTCGCCGTCATGGCGAGCAGTTCGGCGGTGACGACCCAGGTGTACGAGGACTGGCTGGCGCCCAGGTCCGCGATGATGCGGGGCAGGGCGTTGGCGACGACGGTGCCGGCCAGGATGGAGACGAACATGCCCGCCATCAGGCCGGACATCGCTTGGAGTATCTGACGGTCGGACATGGCAGCCGGGGACGCGTCGACCGGCGCCGCGGGTGATTTCACAGCATCTCTTCTCAGTGTTTCGTGGTTCACAGGGGTTCTGGGGGGGCCTCGGCGTGGCGTGGCAGGGCCACGCGCCGCGGGTACGGGGCCGTGGGTACTGGGCTCCGCGGGTACGGCGCCGCCGGTACTGGCCCAGCCGGTCGGACTCGGCCGGGCCGCGATCAGCCGCTCAGCGTGCGTCTGTCGGCAGGGGCGGCTGTGGGAGGCCTGCGGCGAGGTGGTCGAACGTCTCCCGGAACACGTCCGCGAAGGGGACGTCCTCCTGGCGGACGCTCCAGTGCTCCACGGCGACGCGGACGGCCGCGCCGCCGACGGCGGCCAGCAGGCGCGGGTACAGCCCCAGGGCGCGGCGGCGTGCCTCGTCCTCCGGCGACGCGAACGCGGGGCGGTCCTCGGTGAACAGGGGCGAGCCCCTGCCGATGCGCTCCGCGAGCGCCTCGGCGAGGCCGAGTTCGTCGGCCATGTGGGCGCCGATCCTGCGGGCGAGGAGCTGGGGTGCCTTGCGCAGGACTTCGGCGTGCAGACGCCACAGCTCGTGTTGCTGCTCGACCTCGCCGAGTTCCGCCGCGAGGGCCTCACGGAGCGCTTCGAGTGGGGGGAGTTCGGGTGGAGCGGCGAGGACGGTTCGGCGGACCCGGTCGCCGGCGTCCGCGCCGACCATGACGAAGACCTCGTCGCGGGAGTCGAAGTAGTTGAAGAAGGTGCGCGTGGACACGCCCGCTGCGGCGCTGATGGCGTCGACGGTCACGTGCTCGACGCCGCGCTCCACGGCGAGGCGTACCGCCGCCTCGACCAGGGCGGCCCGCGTCGCCCGCTTCTTGCGTTCTCTGAGCCCGCCCTCGACGGGAACCCCCTCCACCATGGGTGCATGGTACGCAAAAATGCAGGGTCTGCAAAAATAATCGGACGGTCGACGAGACGCACTCGCCGAGTTCGTCGAGGGCGGCTTCGACTGGGAGGGTGGGTGGGTGGTCAGGCGTCCGGCGAGGGTGTCGCGCAGGACCTCGGCGGAGCCCCAGGTTCCGCTCGCGGGCGGCGGTGATGTCGGCGCGCACGTGGTGGTAGAGGTGCGAGGCGTCGATGTGTGCGCAGGGGCAACTGCCGGCGGGCACATGAGCGGTGACCTCGGACGAGGCCCCCTGGAGCGGGGGTCACCGCGTCCGTCGGCTGATGTCAGTGCAGGTCGAGCAGCATCAGGTGATAGCGGTCCGCGCCCGTTCCCCAGGGCTTCGTCTCGCCGATCTTGCGGTATCCCCAGGACCGGTAGGCGGCGCAGGCCGCTTCGCCACCCGGGTGGACGTTCAGCAGCACCCGCTCGGCCGCGAGGCCGTCGAGGAGCGTCTCGTGCAGGCGCCGTGCGATGCCGGAACCCCGCCACGGCTCGCGGACGGCGAGTTCCATCAGCCCGAAGGTGCGGTGCCCGTCCTCCCGTCGCATGTCGGCGGGCACCGGCTCGGCCAGTTCGTCCCACCACCGGGTGTCGGGGGCGAGCGGGTGGCCGTACGCCATGCCCACCGCCTCGCCGTCCTCCGTACGGGCCAGGACGGCGCGGAACCCGTGCCTGACGGCCTGGGTGGGGAATCGGCGGAATGCGGCGGCGACGCCGTCCTCGGTCTCGCTGTAGGGGGGTTCGGCGAACACTTCGGCGTAGATGAGCTTGAACGCCTCCATGACATGCGTCGCCGTCGATCCGTCCATGCGCTCCATGGCGATGGCCGCCTGCGCTGTCATGTGATGCCCCCTCGGACTGCCGAAACCCCGCGATCTTACCGAGGCCACCGAGGCCGCCGACGCGCAGACGGTGTCAGTCTCGGGCGAGCTCTCGGGAGTTCCGCAACGGCGAAGGCGACGGCGCGACGAGGGCGGCGGCGAGTTCGCGCCACTCCCGTTCCGGCAGCGCCGCCGGATCGGCGGTCAGTACCTGCAGGCAGACGTGGTCGGCCCCTGCGTCGAGGTGCTCCTGCACGCGGCGGCGGATCGCCTCCGTGTCGCCGTACGCGACGATCGCGTCCACCAGTCGGCGACTCGGGCCGCCCGTGATGTCCTCGTCGCCGAAGCCGAGCCTTCGGACGTTCGCCTGCTGGTGCGGCGCCATGGCGACGTATCCGGCGACATGTTCCGTGGCCAGTTCCCTGGCCCGGCCGAGGTCGGTGTCCAGGACGACGGCCTGCTCGACCCCGAGAAAGGCATCCGGTCCCATGATCGTCCGGGCTTGCGCGGTGTGCTCGACGGGCACGAAGTAGGGGTGCGCGCCCCAGGTGCGTTCGGCCGCCAGTTGGAGCATCTTCGGGCCGAGGGCGGCCAGGACGCGGCGGGGAGCGGGGTCCGGTACGGGGCCGTGGGCCGGGGTGGCGTCCATGGCTTCGAGGTAGGCGCGCATCGTGGCGACCGCCCTGCCCCGGGCCGGGACGGGGTAGCCGTCCACCAGGTGCACGGTGTCGTCGACCCGGTGCCCGCCCAGGCCGAGCAGGTAGCGTCCGGGGAAGGCCTCGCCGAGGGTGCGTGTCGCGTTGGCCGTGGCGATCGGGTCCCGGAAGGCGATGTTGGCGATCCCGGACGCGACGGTGATCCGGCGGGTCGCCGACAGCAGGAGCCAGGCCTGGCCCACCGTGTCACGGCCGAAGGCTTCCCCGTACCAGATCGCTCCGTAACCCAACTCCTCCAGTTCCGCGACCGATTCACGTACGCGCCCGGCGGGTTGCCCCTCGTAGGCGAAGGTCCAGATCCCGACACGGCCGAGGCCGGACCCGGCGCGTCCCTCAACGAGATCGCCCGCCGGGCGGGGGTGGGGCCCGGCACCCTGTACCGCCACTTTCCCCAGCGCTCGGCCCTGTTGACCGCCGTACTCGGAGACCGGATCGAGACCCTGGGCGCGCACGCGGAACGGCTGCTCGCTTCGGCGGACGCCGACGACGCCCTGGAGGAATGGCTGCGGGCCTTCCTCGACCATGCCCGCGTGAACCAGGGCATGGGCAGCGCGCTGCTGATGGAATCGGCCGGGGAGTTGGGCTTCGACTGCCATCGACGCATCACCGACATGGCGAGCGGCCTGCTCTCCCGTGCCCAACAGCACGGAACGGCTCGCGTCGACCTGACCGCCGACGACCTGCTCCAACTCGTCGTCGGGATCGCGCTGTCCACGGCCCACAGCGAGCAGACCGGGCAGCCCGAACTCCTGCTGGATCTGGTGCTGGACGCCGTGCACGGAGCACCGCGCCGGAGGAAGTGACTCCTGCCCGGACCCCGCGGCACCGCCTCAATTCGCTTGCGAACACCCAGGTCAGGTGGGGCAGGATGCTCCCATGAGCGGAGACAGGGACAGCAGCGTGGCCGAGGTCGTCCAGCGGGAGCTGGAGTTGTTGAGTCCGGCCGGGCGGTCGTCCAGGGCCGTGGCGGAGCGACTCCTCGATCCGGAGTTCACGGAGGTGGGTGCGTCAGGACGTCGGTGGGATCGCGAGGCGGTGCTCTCGGCGCTGCCGGTGATGCAGGGTGCGGCCGACGACGGCCCGCAGTACGTGCCCACGGAGATGACCGGCACCGTGCTGGCGCCGGGGCTCGTGCACCTGACGTTCGAGACCCTGCTGGACGGCCGGCGGGCCCGGAGGAGTTCCATCTGGCGGAAGCTGGACGACGAGACCGGCTGGCGGATGTTCTACCACCAGGCCACGCCTGTTCCGGACGCGTGAGGATCGGTATGGACGCCCGCTTTCTCGGTATCGCCGATCTGACCGAAACCCCGTCCGTGGCGGTCGTCGTCGACGTCATGCGCGCCTACACCGTCGCCGCCTGGGCCTTCGCCCGGGGCGCGGAGAAGATCGTTCTTGCCGAGTCGCTGGACGGCGCTCTGGCGCTCAAGGCCCGCCATCCGGACTGGGTGGCGCTCAAGGACGGTCCGCCCGCGGCCGGGTTCGACCTGGTCAACTCGCCGGGCATGCTGCGGTCCGTCGACCTTGCCGGGCGGACCGTCGTGCAGAAGACCACGGCCGGCACCGTCGGTGCCCTCGCGGTCAAGGACGCGGAGTTGGTGCTGTGCGCGGGCTTCGTGGTGGCGGAGGCGACGGCCCGGGTCCTGCGGGCACGTGGGAGTGACCGTGTGACCTTCGTCGTCACCGGCGAGGACGGGCGGGCCGATGAGGATCTGGCCTGCGCGCAGTACATCGCCGGGACGGCTTCCGGGGCCGGGACGGATGCCGCTCCCTTCCTCCGGCGCGCCGCCGATTCGCGGGCCGCCGCCGAGTTGGCGCAGGGTGTACGTCGGGGAGTGCATGCCGATGACGTCGCCCTGTGTCTTGAGCTCGACCGGTTCCCCTTCGCGATGGTGGCGGCCTCGGAAGACTCCCTCATGGTCCTGCGCCCCCACCCGGTGCCTCCGCCGGCTGACGGGGATCCCGTCCACTCGCCGTGAGGCGTGTCGGCCGTCACTGTCGGCGAGGCCGCCCCGACCTGTCTTGGGTGCGCAGGGCGGGCAGTCGCGCCCAGTCCTCGGGTCGCGCGAGGCCCTCACCCAGGGCCAGGAGCGCGAGGAGCTGCACCGGCCGGCCTGCCGTGGCCGCGGCCTCCAGCTTGTGGTGGCCGTCGAGGAGGAAGTGCGTCAGGCCCCAGTGCCGGTAGTGGTCGGCCGGCGCGCCGGTGGCGGGTTCGCACACGTCCAGGGTCGAGACCGCCACCGCCGTGGGGACCGTTCCCCGGCTCATGAGGTCGGCGTACTCCTCGACGCGTTCCCGTGCGTTCCATGTCGGGGGGACCATGGGCACGACGAACTCGTAGAGGTGGGCGGACGCGTCGACCGGGGTCTCGAAGGTCCGGTAGTACGGCGTGTGCGGGTACTGCGGCAGGCCCCAGAACTGGTCGAGCCCCCACGTGTCCACCTGCTCGCCGCTGAAGTAGTCGCCGTCCTGGCCGGGGACGACCAGGCGCGGTTTCACGCGGAGCAGGACCGGAAGGTACTCCCCCTCCGGCAGCAGCGCGCCGAACGCCGCGATCACGCCCTCGTCGTCCGGGCCGGCGAGCGCACCCGCGAGCTGTTCCTGGACGGTGTCCAGCGACAGCGTCTGCCGGGCGCCTTCCAGACGGCTGAACAGGAACGCGCACGTTCCGCACCAGAAGCTGAGCTCGAAGGCGGGCTCGCCGTCGACCACGAGCACCCTGCGGCCCGGCGCGGCACCTCCGTACGCCCCCTGCTCCGCCTCGAAGCGCACCCTCGCCTCGGCGGCCGGAACGCCCATCCGGCGCGTCCTGCCCGTCTTGATCATCACTGACCGACCGTACGGGACGCCGGGGATCGGCACCACCACGCCCGGGTGCCGGCGGCGGCCTGTTCGGCGCAGCTCCGGTCGCCCCGGGGGCCGTTCCGCCGGAGGGTGGTTCTGAGGACCGCCCGCCGCCCGCCGCCCCCGCCCCGGCCCGAGCCCCCTGAGGACCCCGCCGATGCACCGCTACCCGCCGATCGCCGACCACGGGCTCATCGGAGACCTGCAGACGTGCGCGCTGGTCTCCGCCGAGGGCGTGGTGGACTGGTTCTGCTCGCCGCGCTTCGACTCGCCGAGCATCTTCGGTCGCCTGCTCGACCACGAGCGCGGCGGGCACTTCTCGATCACCGTCGACACGCCGGGGACGACGGTGCGCCAGCTCTACCTGGCCGACAGCGCGGTGCTGCTCACCCGTTTCCTCACCCCCGACGGCGTGGGCGAGGTGGCCGACTTCATGCCGCTGGCCGCCGACCCGACCGTACCGACCGACCGGCACAGCCTGGTCCGGGTGCTGCGGGTGGTGCGCGGCACGGTCCGCTTCGCGCTGGAGTGCCGGCCGCGGTTCGACTACGGCCGGGAAGCCCACGAACTGGTCGTCGAGGGCGCCACCGCGCGGTTCTCCGGCGTCACGGCCGGCGCGCACCTCCAGCTCCTCGGGCCCGTCGCCCTGCGGCGCGACGGCGAGGACGTCCGTGCCGAGGTGGAGCTCACCGCCGGTCAACGCGCCGCCGCCGTGCTCACCGTGGACGGCCCCGGAGCAGCGCCGCCCGAGCCGATGGACGAGGCGGGGCTGCGCGCCGCCTTCCACGGGGTCCGGGGCTTCTGGCACGCGTGGATCAGCCGCTGCAGCTACCGGGGCCGCTGGCAGCAGCAGGTCAACCGCTCGGCGATCACGCTGAAGCTGCTCACGTACGCCCCGTCGGGCGCGCCGGTGGCCGCCGCCACCATGGGCCTGCCGGAGCAGGTCGGCGGCGAACGGAACTGGGACTACCGCTACACCTGGATCCGGGACGCCTCCCTGTCGGTGCGCGCCATGGTCGACCTGGGCTTCACCGAGGAGGCCGACGCCTTCCGCCGGTGGCTGGGCGCCCGGGTCCGGGCCGGTGGCACGGTCAGCGGCGAGCCGTTGCAGATCATGTACCGGGTGGACGGGGACCCGCACCTGAGCGAGGAGGTGCTCGGCCATCTGGAGGGCTGGCGCGGCTCGGCCCCGGTCCGCGCCGGCAACGGCGCCGCCGACCAGCTCCAGCTCGACATCTACGGCGAGGCCGTCTACGCCTTCGCGCAGTCGCGCGACCTGACCCAGCTCGCCGGTTACGACGGCTGGCTGCGCTTCGCCGCCGCCGTGGACTGGCTGTGCGAGCACTGGGACCGCCCCGACGAGGGGATCTGGGAGACCCGGGGCGGCCGCCAGGACTTCACCTACAGCCGGCTGATGTGCTGGGTGGCCTTCGACCGTGCCGTACGGATGGCCGTGGAACTCAGCCGTCCCGCCGACCTGCAGCGCTGGACGGCCGCGCGGGACGCGGTGCTGCACCAGGTCATGGAGCGGGGGTGGTCCGCCGAGCGGCAGGCCTTCGTCCAGCACTACGGCAGCCAGGTACTGGACGCCTCGCTGCTGCTGATGCCGATCACCGGCTTCATCGCACCGCGCGACCCGCGCTGGCTGTCCACGCTGGACGCGATGGACAGCGAGCTGGTCTCCGACAGTCTGGTCTACCGGTACGACCCGGCCGCCTCCCCCGACGGGCTGCGCGGCTCGGAGGGCACCTTCTCCCTGTGCAGCTTCCTGTACGTGGACGCGCTCGCGCGGGCGGGCCGCGTCGACCAGGCCCGTTACGCCTTCGACAAGATGCTCACGTACGCGAACCACGTCGGGCTCTTCGCCGAGGAGATCGGCCCGACGGGCGAGCAACTGGGCAACTTCCCCCAGGCCTTCACCCATCTCGCGCTCATCACCGCGGCGATGACCCTGGACAGGGCCCTGGACCGCTGAGCCCCTCCCCCGGGTCCCGTCGCAGGCCGTCGCGGCGGGGTTCCCGGGCGGGGTGGTTCAGGCGACGAGGAGGCGGAGGCCGAGTTCGGCCGCGTCGAGGCCGACGAGGTCGGGATTGCGCTCGGCCCAGCGGCCCGAGGACAGGTCCTCGCGGAGCCTGTCCACCGCCCGCCGCTCGGCCTGCGGCCCGACCCTGGTCCATACGGACACCGCGCGGCGCACATGCTCCTCCAGGTACGCCTCGGGCCGCCGCCAGTACGCCTCGAAGAAGCCGTCCGCGCAGTCCCACGGAATGAGCACCGGCTCCATGCGGGCCCCGATCGCGCCCGCCAACTGGTCCACCGATGGCCGGCCGGCGACCAGGTTCGCGACCTCCGGCAGATAGTCGCGGGTCAGCCAGAACCGGTCCCGCCAGCCGGTCTCGCTGGCGTCGTGCGTGAACACCACCACGCGCCGGGCGACTCGCCGCAACTCGCGCAGTCCGGCGATCGGGTCCTGCCAGTGATGCACGGTGCTGAACGCCATCGCCGCGTCGAAGGACTGGTCCTCGAACGGCAGGCTCTCCGCGGCGGCCGCCACGCACGGAGCCGCGCCCGCCGGTCGCTGCGCCCGCATGACCGCCGACGGCTCCACCGCGGTCACGTCGCGGTCCGGGGGTTCGTAGGAGCCGGTGCCGGCGCCGACGTTCAGTACCGTCCGCGCGTCCCCGAGCGCCTCCCAGACCTTCGCGGCGATCCGTGGCTCGGTACGTCGCGTCGCCGGGTACGCGGAGCCGATGGCCTCGTACAACTGCGCTCCGAACACCTTCAGTTGTTCCTCCGGGTTCGTCGTGATCCCCATTGCGCATGCCTCCAGTTCCCTGTCTATGGCCGTCACCATGGCGGCGGCGCGGTCGCGCTGGTCGACCAGCAGTCCGCGCAGCCGGTGCAGGTGCGCGACGGCGTCGGTGGTCGGGTCGTCGACGAGATCCGCGATCTCGCGCAGCCCGAAACCGAGCCGTCTGTAGCCGAGCACCTCCCGCAGGCGTTCGACGTCGGCCGCCGCGTAGGCCCGGTATCCGGCCGGGGTCCGCGCGGACGGCTGCACGAGGCCGATCTCGTCGTAGTGATGCAGGGTGCGGACGCTCACGCCGGCCAGCTCGGCCACGCGTCCCACGGTCAGGTGTTCTTCCACGCCCCCGACCATGCGGCATGACGCCACGTGAGGGTCAAGCGCGTCCGGTCCGGGAGCGGCACGCGGAGCCACCCCCGCCGGGGGTCGGCGGGGGTGGCTCCGGTGGGGGCGGGCGAGGATCTCCGGTCGTCAGTCCCACTGCTGGTCGGCGAGGGACTCGACCGGCTGGGGCTTGCCGATCACGGCGAGGGCGATGAAGAAGTTGATCTGGCCGATGGCGATGGTCAGGGTGGCCAGCGCCTTCTCGTCGTAGTGCCGCGCCGCCTCCGCGTACACCTCGTCGGTGACGCGCTCACGGCCGTGCGGCGCGGGCTGCAGGGTCGCCTCCACCAGCGCGAGAGCGGCCCGCTCGGCGGGAGTGAAGCAGGGGGCGTCCTGCCAGGAGGCGACGGCGGTGATCCGCTCCGCCGACTCCCCCGCCTTCCGCAGGAAGCTCGTGTTCAGGATCGTCAGATACGTGTTGTGCACGATCTGCCCCGCCCGCAGATGCACCAGGCTGATCGTCGTACGCGGAACGGAGCGGTTGCCCGTGGCCCGGAACAACGCGGCACTGACATCGGCCAGCTCGGGCACGAACTCGCCCGGGTTCGGCATGCGAGAGATCGAAGAAGAAGCGTTGTTCGCCATGGTGGGGCTCTCCGTGTTCCGGTTCGTGGGTCTCACCGGCGGGCTCGCCGGCGTCTGCACAGCACTGACGGAGCAGCGGACGGGAGTGTGACGGGCGACGGGAAATTCGTGGGCGGTCAGCCGCGGACGTGCAGCCCGAAGCCCGTGCGGCCCGTCGGCTCCAGGCCCTCCTTGAGGTGCAGCGAGGGGATCTCGTAGTCGCCGAAGTTCTGCCGCCGGAACGCGATCGGCTCCGTCGACTCCAGGGTGAGCAGGCGCTGTTCCCAGGCCTTGGCGACGTCGGCGTAGTCCTCGTCGGTCATCCGGTCGACGCCGTACAGCACGAACGGCGGCAGGACCTCGATGCCGGGGTAGTAGAGGATGCCGTGGTGGATCGGGAACAGGAGGTCGTCGACGGGGCCGTTGATCCCGCGGGCCGCGTAGTGCGACTCCGGGCCGCCGGCGGTCACCGACAGCAGGGCCCGCCGGCCCGCGAGGGTGCCCTCGCCGAAGCGCTCGCCGTACTTGGTGTCGCTGTGCTCGCCGACGCCGTACGCGAAGCGGTACGTGAAGACGCGGTCGACCCAGCCCTTGAGGATCGCGGGCATCGTGTACCACCACAGCGGGAACTGGAAGATGATCGTGTCGGCCCACAGCAGCTTCTCCTGCTCGGCCAGGACGTCCGGGGTGAGCGTCCCGGTGTCGAAGGCCCGGCCCGAGTCCACTGCCACCTTCAGCGGGCTGGACGCGGCGGGGCCGTAGTCGTCGGCGTCCACGACGGCCTTCCACTTCATCGCGTACAGGTCGCTCACCCGTACGTCGTGCCCGGCGGCCTCCAGCGTGGACACGGCGAGGTCCTTCAGCGAGCTGTTGAGCGACTTCGGCTCCGGGTGGGCGTGGACGATCAGCGTCTTCACGGGGGACTCCTTCGGATCGGATGCCTTCTGATCCTGAACGCCGGGGCGCCCGCTGTTCAGGGGCGCGCCTTCCGTCGGACCGGCGTTCCTGGTACTGACAGGGCCACCCTCGCGGGCGTCGCCGCGGCCATACTGGGCGCATGGACGATCTTGCGGGTTTCCTGAGGACCCGGCGTTCCCGGGTGGATCCGGCGGCGGTCGGCATCCCCACCGACAGTCGGCGCCGCGTCGAAGGGCTGCGGCGCGAAGAGGTCGCGCATCTGTCGGGAGTGAGCGTCGACTACTACGTCCGCCTGGAGCAGGGCCGCGCGACGCAGCCGTCCGAGCAGGTCCTCGACGCGCTCGCCCGCGTCCTCGGCCTCGACGAGACGGAACGCGGGCACCTCTACCGGCTCGCGCGGCAGCGCCGCCGGCCCGCGAAGGCGCCGGGCGGGCGCGTCCGGCCGGAGCTGCTGCGGGTCCTGGACCACGTCGCCGACGCGCCCGCGCTGATCATGAACCACCGCCTGGACGTCCTCGCCGGGAACCGCCTCGCCGGACTTCTCTACGGCCGTCCGATCCTCGGCCTGAACACCGCCCGGCACATCTTCCTCGAGGAGGCCGAGCGCGGTCTCTACGCGGACTGGGACGCGTGCACGCTCGACGTCGTCGGGCATCTGCGCCTGGCGGCCGGGAAGCACCCCGACGACCCCCGCCTGGCCTCGCTGATCGGCGAGCTGGCGATGGGCAGCGAGCGCTTCCGCCGCCTGTGGGCCCGCGCGGACGTCCGCGCCCGTACTCATGGACGCAAGGCGTACCGGCATCCGCTGGTCGGCCTGTTGGAACTGCACCAGGAGAACTTCGCGCTGCCCGAGGAATCGAGCATGGAACTGATCGTGCTCTCCGCGGCCCCCGGCAGCCCCGCCGAAGACGGCCTCCGCCTCCTGACCGGCCTGGGCGCGGACACCGATGCCAGGCAGGATCCGCCGCATGCCCGGGTCCACGAGTAGGCGCCCCGCCGGCGTCGGCCCGGACGGTCGAGCAGTGCTTCCTCCTCACCCTGCCCCACGCCGGACCTCAGGCGCCGCGCCCTGTCACCGTCACTCCCACGAGCGCGTGCTGAAGGGCCCCGGGCCTCGGCTAGGCTCGGCGGGCCGCGTCGTGTCAGCAGAGGAGAGAGTCGTGTTCGTGAAGGTGTGCGGGCTCGGGACGGCCGCCGACATCGATGTGGCGGTCGCGGCCGGGGCCGACGCCGTCGGCCTGGTGAGCAGCGGGACCAGTGTGCGTGGGCTCGACCGTGAGCGGGCGGTGCGGCTCGCCGCCCATGTGCCGCCGGGTGTCCTGTCGGTTCTCGTCGTCAACGACACGCCCGCGCCCGAGGCCGCCCGCCTGGCCGGTGAGCTCGGCGTCGGTGCGCTGCAGCTGCACGGCACCGCCTATCAGGAGCAGGACTTCGCGGCCGCGGCGGGGATCTTTCCCCGGCTGTGGCGGGCCACGTCGCTGAGCGACCGGCCCGACACCCGCGTCGGCGCCTACGGCGAGGAGGTCCTCCTCCTCGACTCGCCCCGCGCCGGCTCCGGTGAGCCGTGGGACCTGTCGCTGCTCGAGACGGCCCGCCCCGAGGGCACCTGGCTGCTCGCCGGTGGGCTGAACCCGGGCAACGTCGGTGAGGCGATCGACCGCGCCCGGCCCTGGGGCGTCGACGTGTCCAGCGGCGTCGAGTCCGCCCCCGGCGTCAAGGACCACGACCTGATCCGTACCTTCGTCGCCGTCGCCAAGCAGGCCGTGGCCAGGTAGGTCACAGGCGCGCGCAGGGTTCAGGACGCGTCGCCGACCTCGTCGCCCGGTTCGTCCTGGACCCGCAGCCCCGCCACCCACAGGGGCATCATCCAGTGCGCGGCGAGCACGCCGACGAGCAGCGGGGTGACGGCCGCCCGCAGGGGTGCGTCCGTCAGGGCGCCGTAGGTGCCGCTGCCGAGCGCCGTGGCCACGAGCAGCCACAGCGTGATGCGGTGGGCCAGG
The DNA here is from genome assembly GCF_053616475.1 of Streptomyces sp. NPDC055815. Lineage (NCBI taxonomy): Bacteria > Bacillati > Actinomycetota > Actinomycetes > Kitasatosporales > Streptomycetaceae > Streptomyces > Streptomyces sp. NPDC055815. The sequence continues at coordinate 151,858 of NZ_JBSHDU010000001.1, forward strand.
GCCCGCACCCGGTCGCGTTCGACCAGCTGGCGCTCGTCGAGCATCCGGCCGCGCAGTTCGAGGAGGCCGCGCGTGGAGCCGTTGAGCATGCCGGTGAGCAGGATCCAGGGCAGCATCACGACGGCGACCACGACGCCCGGTCCGTAACCGGGCCCGAAGACCGTGGCGATCCAGGCGCCCACTCCCGTGACGGTGAGGGCGATGTGCGCCCCCACCAGGAGCCGGCGCCGGGGCCCGGTGGCATAGACCGCGGCGGCCCGCCGGTCGTTCATCACGGCGTACATCCGTCGGTCGTAGCGCGTCGTGGTCATCACTGTTTCCTCCCGTAGACCTCGTCGGTGAGCGGCTGGAACGGCTCCAGGGAGAACAGCGCCTCCACCGGAAGTCCGAAGTACCGGGCCACTTTCAGGGCCAGGTCGAGGCTGGGGTTGTACTGGCCGCGTTCGATGTAGCCGATGGTCTGGTAGTGGACGCCCACTGCCTCGGCCAGTGCCTGGCGCGACACTTTCCGCTCTGCCCTGACAACGGCCAGCCTGTTGTGCACCTGCTCGCTCATGTATAAGAAGTACTACATTCGATCGCAGGAGCACAACCTCGCGCGCCGGCGCGTCGGCTGTTGCGACGGGATGTCGATCATGCGAACTACGCGCGTCAACCAGGCCGTACGCCATTGACGCACCCTTCCGGCCCGGATTGACTCCTGCCTCATGCAGCCCTCGCGTGACCGCTCGGTCACCCTCGTCCAGCGCCGGCACGTGGACCTCGTCCGTGTCGCGAGCGCTGTCTGTCGCTGCGCCTGACACCCCCACGCTCCTCCGTCCGTCCCGGAGGCATGCCCGTACGCCCGCACGCTCTTCTGGAGACCCGTATGTCCACGCCCCTGTCCCGCCGTGCCCTCGGCGGGGTCGCCGCCGGTGCCGCCGCCGCGGCCGCCCTCGGCGCCGCCGCGCCCGCCGCGCAGGCGACCTCCGGTTCCGACGCGCAGGAGCGTCCGTTCCGCGCCGCGCAACCGCGCCGCCACTCCCGGCGGCCCAACATCCTCTTCATCCTGGGCGACGACCTCGGCTGGGCCGACCTCTCCTCGTACGGCTCCCCGCACATCCGCACCCCGCACCTGGACCGCCTCGCCCGCGAGGGCGTCCGCTTCACCGACGCCTACTCCGGGTCCGCGACCTGCTCGCCGACCCGCTTCAGCCTCTACACCGGCCGCTACCCGGGTCGTACGAAGGGCGGGCTCGCCGAGCCGATCGCCGACAAGTCCGTCGGTCTCGAGCCCACCCATCCGACGCTCGCCTCGCTGCTCCGGGACTCCGGATACGCCACCGCCCTCATCGGCAAGTGGCACTGCGGCTATCTGCCCGACTACTCCCCCACCAAGTCCGGCTGGGACGAGTTCTTCGGCAACTTCGGCGGGGCCCTCGAGTACTACTCGAAGCTCGGCCTCGGCGGCGAGTACGACCTCTACGAGGGCGACGCCGAGTACAAGGACCTGCGCTACTACACCCGGATCCTCACCGAGCGGGCGAGCGAGTACGTCGGCCGCGACCACGAGAAGCCCTGGCTGCTCAACCTGAACTTCACCACTCCGCACTGGCCCTGGATCGCCGACGGCGACACGGAGGCGAGCGACGAGATCGTCCGCCGCATCAAGGCCGGCGACCGCTCCGCCCTGTGGCACCAGGACGGCGGCTCCGTCGAGAAGTACAAGGAGATGGTCGAGGACCTCGACCGCTCGATCGGGCAGGTCCTCAAGGCGCTGCGACGCTCCGGCCAGGAGCAGGACACCCTCGTCTTCTTCGCCAGCGACAACGGCGGCGAGCGCTTCTCCTACAACTGGCCGCTCGCCGGCAACAAGGGCTCGCTCCAGGAGGGCGGCATCCGCGTTCCCTCGATCCTGCGCTGGCCCGCGCGGATCGACGGCGGTCAGGTCAGCGACCTGCCGGTGTTCACGCCCGACTGGACGGCGACGCTGCTCGAACTGGCCGGCGCCCGGCCCCACCCCGCGTACCCCCTCGACGGCACCAGCCTCGCCGGGCACCTGCTGCGCGGCGCCGAGGTGCCCGAGCGGGACCTCTTCTGGCGGGTGCGGGGCGAGCGGGCGCTGCGCCGCGGCGACTGGAAGTACTACCGGGGCAAGTCCGGCCGCGACCAGCTCTTCCACCTGTCCGAGGACTCCCGTGAACAGGCGGACCGGGCGCCGTTCGAGCAGGCCCGCCTCGGCGAACTGCGGGCCGCCTGGGAGCGGATCGACGCGGGGCTGCTCCGCTACTGAGGTCCGGCTCGGTCCCGTGGGGCACAGCGCCGGCGCCGATCCGGGCAACCCGCCGATGATGCTCCTGGACCCGCCGGGCGTGTCCCAGGCCGCCGACTTCCTCGCGTCGGTCTCCTTCGACGCGTTGTGGAAGGGCGCCGGTGCCCGGTTCGGGGGACACGGCGAGCACGATGCGCTGGTCCGCCAGGAGTACCTCCGCCATCACGAGGTGCTCCTGGCGTTCTACAGACAGGCCGCCGCGGCGGGCCAGGCCGTGGTCAAGGTCGTCTGGGCCTGAGACCTCGTCGGAACCATGATGGCCGTGGCGGCGCCCGTGGGAGCGGGCCAGTGGGTCGCTGTCCGTGGAGCACCGCACGGACCCGGGCGCGTCCTTCGGCCCTCGCCTTCTGTGACGGCCCGTTCCGGCCAGGCTGGTCCCCGGGGCTCGTTGTCAGTGCCGGATGACACCATCCGGTCCATGAGCGATGCGTCCTTCGACTGGCATGGGTTCCTTCGGCGTTGGCAGGAGGAGTGGGTGCCGCCCGCCGACGGGGACGACGAGGAGGCCGCCGTCGCTCCCCTGGGCGTGCCCGGGGCGGACGAGAGCGCCCTCTCCGCGGCGGAGGAGCGGCTGGGCCGGCGGCTGCCGCCCTCGTACCGGGAGTTCCTGGCCGTGAGTGACGGCTGGTATGTGGAACAGACCGCCGGGGTCTACCAGTTGGGGGGCGTCGCGGACATCGGATGGTTCCGGGACCCCTACGACATGACCCCGCTGTACGAGGAGAACCTGGGCGAGAATCCCCGCGAGGAGGACGTCCTACTGGCCGGGATGTGGCGGCGGGCGCTGCGGCTGGAGACGGACTCCGACATGTCGCACGCGCTGCTCGACCCGGACGACAGCGATGAGGACGGCGAGTGGGCGCTCTACGTCTACAAGGGCTGGAGCGGCGAACTGCCCGACCGCTACCCGTCGTTCCGCGCGTACATGGAGGCGATATACCGGGGATTCCACGCCGATCGCGCGGGAAGCCCCGACTTCGTGAACGCGACCACGCGCGTGCAGGACGGCCACGTGGACGCGGCCCGGCTGCTCGCCCTGCGCGGACGGTACGAGGAGGCCGTGCCCCTGCTCGAGGAGGCGCGGTCCTTCGGCCGGCCCCGGAGCGCCGTCCTGCTGGACCAGATACGGCATCTGCTGGCTCCCGGCGGCGCCCGGGACTACGGCCACCTCCTGGTGGCCGACCCGCGCTATCTGCCCGAGCTCCTCCCGGTGCAGGCCATGGCGGCGGCCCGGAACGAGTGGCGGCCCGGCGGGGCCGAGCACTGGGTCAGGACGATGACCGCGCGCGGGATCGACCAGGAGACCGCCGAGACCGTCCATGCCGCGATGCGGGACGGCACCTACCGCTACGCGCCGCCCGGGCCGTGGGGCCTGGCCGTCGCGGAGGCACGGGAAGCGGCCCGCTGGGGACAGACCGACGAGGCCTGGCGGATGCTGCGGGAGGCGTTGCCCCTGTGGGAGGCGCCGGGCCCCCTGCTGATCGCCCCCGTCGGTCTGCTCGCCGATCCGGTCCTGGGGTCGCTGGTCACCCCCGAGCGCGGCCGGGAGCTCCTCGGGACACCGAGGTCGGGCGAGACGGGGCCCGCGCCCGCGCCGGTGCCGGATCTCGACCCGCCGGGCCTCGCGTGGCTGACCGAGCCGGCCGGCAACCGGCAGCGGTTCGACGGCTACCGCTGCGCATGGGTCGAGGGGGTCGACCCCGCGCGTCTTCCGGCCCTGATCGGGGAGGAAGGGGCCGAACTCGGCCCACCCGTGGATCCGCGCGGGGCTTCCTGGCGGGCGCCCAAGCCGCACGAGCGCGACGGCGTGGAGCTCTGGGAGGACCGGGCGGTGGTCGCCGTCGGCCGCAGTGCCGGGGCATGGGCCTTCGCTTTCGACGGCTACTCCCACCGCCACCTGCACGCGTTGTTCCACTCCCCCGCGGCCGCCGCCTCCGCGTCCGGCCGCGCGGTGGTCCTGTGGTGCGACCCCAGGCGCCCGTCCTCGGCCGACGATCCGGTCACGTTCCACCTGTCGGTGGCCGAACACGGCCGGGAGCTCTACGCCTTCACCGTCCGGGGTACGGACATCCAGCGCTCCGGCACCCTCCCCGAGGAGCTGGACCCGACCCTGCTCTTCCGTCCGGAGGACAGCGCGGTCGACAACGAACGGCGGGTCCTGGAGGCCCTGCACACCGTGCTCGGCCTTTCGCTGCCCCGCTTCGCCCTGGCCCAGGGCAGGCTGCGCACGTTCACCACCCGGTCCTGGACCCGGGCGCCGCGCGAGGGCGAGGGTTTCGCCTACCTCAGCTTCGTGCGGCACCGCCCCTGATCCCGAGTGGGCGCGCGCGGCGTCAGCGCTGAAGCTCCTCGCGCAGCCCCCACGGAGCGCCGTACGCGCCCAGCAGGTCGAGGAACGGGCGCGGCGGCAGGGCCTCGGGGCCGAGGACCCCGCTCCCCTTCCACGTGCCGTCGGCGATCAGTTCCAGGGCGATCACGGGGTTGAGGGCGGTCTGCCAGACCACGGCCTGGGAACCGTACTCGCGCATCGTCCACTCGTTGTCGACGACGTGGTACAGGTACGTCTCGCGCGGCGCGCCGTCCTTGGTTCCCTTGACCCAGGTGCCCGCGCAGGTCTTGCCCTTCATGCGGTCGCCGAGGCCGGCCGGGTCGGGCAGGCAGGCGGCGACCACGTCGCGCGGCGAGACCTCGACCGGGCCGTCCGCGCCGGGGACGGTGACCTTGGCCGTGGAGTCGAGGCCCAGCTCGTGGAGGGTCTTCAGCTTGGCGATGAAGTCGTCCCCGAGGCCGTACTTGAACGTGACCCGGCGCGCGTCCACCCAGCGGGGCATGAGGAGCACCTCCTCGTGCTCGACGTTCACGCACTCCACGGGGCCGATGCCCTCGGGGAAGTCGAAGACCTCGGGCTCGCTGAAGGGGGCCGTGGTGAACCAGCCGCGGTCCTTCTCGTACACCACGGGCGGGTTGAGGCACTCCTCGATGGTGGTCCAGATGCTGAAGGAGGGGGCGAAGTCGTAGCCCTCGACGGTGAGGTTCGCGCCGTCGCGGACGCCGAGCTCCTCGATCTCGTCGAAGAGCTCGTCCGCCGCGTAGCGCGCGAACACGTCCGACAGGCCGGGCTCGACGCCCATGCCGACCAGGGCGAGGCGGTCGGCCTTCTCCCAGGCCTCGGCCAGGGCGAACTGCTCGTCGCCGAGCTTGACCCCGCACTGCTCGTGGGGGGCGGTCGGGTGCGGCACGGACAGCGACATCGCCATGTCGACGTAGTGCGTGCCGGCGGCGAGCGCCGCCTGGAACAGCGGCATCACGAACCGGGGGTCGGTCGCGTTGAGGAGCACGTCGCAGTTCTCCTCGGCGAGGAGACGGCGGACCGCTTCCTCGTCGGAGGCGTCCAGGCGGTGGGCGCTGAACCGGTCCTCCCCCTCGCCGAGCGCGGCGACGGCGGCCTCCGCGCGGGCGGGGTCGTAGTCGGCGACGACCATGTGGGTCAGGAAGTCACGGCGGGCCGCGATTCGGGTGACGGCGGTTCCGACGCCGCCCGCACCCACGAGAAGTACACGCATGTCACACACCTTTTCGTCGAGTCCGTCCAGGCGATCGCCCGGGGACGAGCCGATGGAACACGATCCCGCCGGTTAAGGTCTACGGCGTTGGCATAAGGAGCGGGAGAAGCGACGGGGTGGTGGCGCGATGCCGAAGAAGGTGGTTCCCGAGGCGGAACGGCGCAGGCGGCGGCCGACCCGGCAGGGCACCGTACTGTCGGAGAAGCTGATCGTGCGGACGGCGCTGCGGATGCTGCGCGAGCACGGGAGCGCAGGCCTGACCGCACGCCGGCTCGGGGCGGCCCTCGGCGCCGACCCGAGCACCGTGTACCGGTACTTCGCCGGCCTGGACGGCCTGACCCGGGCCATCGGCGAGGAGCTGATGGGGCGGGCCCTGGACAGCTGGACCGCCACCGGGAACTGGCGTGCCGACCTGCGCGCGCTCGGCCTGGCCGTGCACGCCTCCTACCTGGCCCATCCGGAGGCCGCGCTGCTGACCGCGAGCCGGGTCACCGGCCGTCCGCGGGAGATCGAGGTGGACGAGACGATCCTCGGGATCCTGCGCGGCGCGGGCTTCCGCGACGCGGACGCCGTCGGTGTGTACCACGCCTTCATCGACCTGGCGCTGGCCTTCGCCGCCCTGGACGCGGGCGCGCTGGCCATCAAGGACGAGGTGCGGGAGGCGGACGAGGAGATGTGGACCACCACGTACGCGCGGCTGCCGGCCGAGACCCATCCGCACATCGCCGCGACCGCGCATCTGCTCGCGGAGCGGATGAACGACAGCGCTTATCCCGTCGTCCTGGACACGCTCCTGGCCCGGGCGGAGGCGCAGCTGGCCGCGACGGGGCGCCCTCCCCGTACATGAGAGGGGCCCCTCCCCCGTACGGGAAGGGGCCCTTCTGTCGTGCGGGTCAGCTGTCGGTGTTCGCCCGGCGGCGGCGCCACCAGACGAGTGCGCCGCCCGCGGCGATCGCGGCGGCGGCGATGCCGACGATCAGGCCGACGGGGGCACTGCTGCCGGTGTCGGCGAGGTCACCGTCGGGGTCCGTCGGGCCGGGCGGGGTGGTGGCGCCGGGGCCGCCCGGGGACTGGCTGCCGGTCGGGGACGGGGTGGGCTTCCCCGTGCCGGTCGGGCTCGGGGTCGGCTCGCCGGTGCCGGTCGGCGTGGGGGTGGGGGTGGGAGTGCCGGCCTCGGAGTGTCCGGCGCTGTTGCCGCCGAACATCAGGTAGCCCTGCTTGTTCGGGTCGTCGGCGATGGTGTCGACCGCGAAGCCGACGGTGCGGGGCTTGTAGCGCTGCTCGGTGCGGAAGAGCACCGGGTTCATGTTGCGCTTGGGCTGCTTGGAGAAGTCGACCCCGCCGACGGTGTAGACGTAGACGTCCTCGCCGTTGTCCCACTTGTACTTGAAGGTGCCTTCGGTGAAGGCCTTGTAGTAGCGCTCCCAGACCTGCTTGCCGGTCCAGTCCTGGTGCGGAGCCCGCAGCGGCCAGCGCCTCACGTCGTTGCTGTTGATGATCCTGCGGTACTCGGCGGGCATGTCGGCGGCGTTCTGCCGCACCCATTCGGCGGCGACGCGGGCGGTGTAGACGCGGCGCAGATCGGCGTAGTAGTCGCCGTTGTTGACCTTCTCCGCGACCAGGGGCGTGATGTAGCGGTCGAGGACGCGGTCGGACTGCTGCGTCTCCGCCTCGGTCAGGTCGCAGCCCTTTCCGCCGGGCGGCTGGGTCTGGGTCTCCTGCGGCACGGTGGAGAGCTTGAGCGGGGTGTCGAGGATGTGGATGCCGCCGTCCTGCTCGCGCACGACCGCGGTCTCCGGCTCGATCCAGTAGCGGAAGCCGGCCCAGCAGGGGAAGCCGTTGCGCTTGGGCAGGGCGTTCATGAAGTCGCGGCCGGCCTCGGTCTCCGGGTCCATGGCCTTGAAGATGTCGTGCTTCAGTTCCAGGTCGGCTTCGAGGAGCACCCGGCCGGCGTCGGTCTTGCCGAAGCCGGCGTCGATGATGCGGTTCGGCTCGTCCGGGTTGAGGTTCACCCAGAACGTGGACGGGTCGAGGGCGAGCCAGGTGAAGAACGCGTCGGAGATGAGGTTGCCCTTCTCCTGGCCGCCCCAGCCGGCCGCGTACTCGTCCTCCACCGACTTGGCGGAGAAGGCGTAGTCGAGGCCCTTGCCGCCCTTGCCCTTGCCGATGTACCGCAGGTCGAGGGTGGTGAAGTCGATGCCGCCGAGGCCGCGGTTCATCAGGGACCGCTGCCCGGTCCTGCCCAGTCGGTCGAGCTGTTCCTTGAGGGTCTGCGGGTTCGGCGGCGACTGTTTGATGACCTGGTTGCCGGAGCCGCGGGACCCGGTGGAGGTGCCGTTGCCGGGCGACATCGTCGTGCCGTTCGCGCGGTACGGTCCGTTCTCGGTGCCCTTGGGGGGCAGGCCCTTGTGGTGGGCCTGGTAGTCGTAGGTGCGGACCCGGTCGCGGCCGAGCGCGTCCTTGCCCGCGCTGTCCTTCAGCTCCTTCATGAAGTTCTTGGCGTCGCGGGTCTGGTTCTCGGCGAAGACGTACGTGTACTTGTACGAGCGCCAGCCCTGGTTCTTGGCCCAGGCGCGGTCCGCGGGCTTCTCCCGGCCGTCGGGGCTGCCGTTGGACTTGGCCTCGACGATCTCCCGGGTGCGCTTGTTGTAGGCGTCGAGCCGGCGCTTGTAGCGCTCGCCGGTGTCCGGGTCCTTGAACCAGAACTCCTTCTCGCAGATCCAGTCCGGGCCGGTCAGACCCATCTCGCGCACGACCTTGCCCATGAAGGCCTTGCCGCGGGCGTCGTAGCCCTGGTTCGGGATGTAGACCTTCGACAGGTAGTCGCCGAAGTTCTTCCACCGCGTCTGCGCGTTGAAGCGGGCGTAGATGCGCCTCGGGTCGCTGTGGTCGAACTTCTTGTAGTCGGTGCCCGCGGCGTCGAGTTCGGCCTGGGTCGGGTTGAGGCCGTCGAACTGGAGACCGGGGTTGGTGTACTCGTACGTGTCCCAGCGGTCCACCGCGCGGGAGGCGTCGCCCTGGGGAAGACCGCCGGTGGGTACGTTCTTCACCCCGTACATCTCGTCGCACCGTTTGCCGGGCTTCAGCGCGGGCGTCGGCGCGGCTTCGGCGACGCCGACTCCCGTGACGGGCTGGCCGGTGACGGTGATGACGGTGGCGCAGGCGAGCGCGAGCAGGCTGTTCCTGAGCGCGCGCCAGCGGCTTGCTATTCGTGCTGGCTTCACAGTGCTTTCCCCCGGGAGCCCCCACGGGTCAGAGTCCGGCCGTGTGGCGCCAGGGCCCCCGATGCTCATGTGGGCGCCGCACGAGCGGTCCGATCCTAGGGCGACACTTTGCCGGCGCAACGTCGTTTCGGTGGCGTGGCGTGTGTTAACTCCGTGCAGATTCACGAACCTTACGCGCACACGAAGAGCTAGGGTTAGCTGCCGTGAGCAATGAAATCTGGGACGCCGAGGACGGCGACGAGGGCGAGGACGAGCACGCCGTCGCCGAGCGCATCGACAAGGAGCACGCCGGCAATCCCCGCCTCGCGGCGTGGCTGGGCCTGCAGGAGCGCGGCTTCGAGGACTGGAGCCGCGGCCACGGCGGTGGCTGGGACTTCGGCGAGCGCTCCCTCGACCGGGTGGAAGCCCTCGTCCGTGAGCACCTCACGTCCGTGGACGACCTGTTCGCCCAGGAGCACACCCCGTTGGTGCAGGTCGCCTGCTGGTACGTCGGCGAGGTCCACAACCGCACCCGGGGCACGGAGTGGCGCATGGACCCGGAGCCCGCCGACAGTCACCCGTGGTCCGGGCGGCCCTATGTGATCGTGCCGTTCGCGCGCCTGGACGAGTACCGGGACCCGGAAGGCATCGACTACGACGCCCGCCCCCGGCACCACCCGCTCAGCAGCTTCCTCACCGTCCTCCGCGAGGGCCCCACGGCCGCCCTGGGCTCGCTGCGTGGCGAACTGGCCGACTACGAGCCCGGCGCCTCCGACCAGGACGACCAGGACGACCAGAAGGAGGGATAGCCGCCCCGGCGCCCGGAGCGGCTACAGCCCGTGGGGCTAGAGTGCCGGTGTGCCGTCGTACAGCATGGGGCAGGCCGCGCGGCTGCTCGGAGTGAGTTCGGAGACCGTTCGCCGGTGGGCGGACGGGGGCAAGCTGGGCGCGGAGCGCGACGGGTCCGGCAGGCGGGTCGTCGACGGGGTGGCGCTGGCCCGTTTCGCGGCGGAGCGCGGGGCGGGGCCGTACGCCGTGCCGGAGGACGACGTGCCGACCTCCGTGCGGAACTCGTTCGTCGGGATCGTGACCGCGGTACGGGTCGACGACGTCGCCGCACTGGTCGAGGTCCAGTCGGGGCCGCACCGCCTGGTGTCGCTGGTGACCCGCGAGGCCGTCGAGGAGCTGGCCCTGGAGGTCGGCGTGACGGTGACCGCGCGGGTGAAGTCGACCAGCGTGCACATCGACCTTCCCTGAGCCGCGCCCGGTCAGCGGCAGAGCAGGGCGGCCCTCAGGTCGAGCTTGTGGTCCAGGCGGGACAGGTCCCGGCCGGTGAGGACCTGGATGCGGTCGACGCGGTAGTGGACGGTGTTCACGTGCAGGTGCAGGGCCTCCGCGGTCCTGGCCCAGGAGCAGTTGTGCGCCAGGAAGACCTCCAGGGTCTCCAGGAGGGGCGCGTGCGCGCCCTTGCCGGCGCGCAGCAGCGGGCCGAGGACGGTGTCCCGGTACACGGCCCGCACGTCGGCGGGGATGCCGGCGAGGAGCGTCCTGAGGTCGGCGAGGTCGGCGAGCCGCGCCACGCGCGCGGCCGCCGGCGCCGTCGAGCGGGCGCCGCCGAGGGCGTAGCGGGCCTGGGCGAGGGCGCTCCCGAGGTCGGCGGGCCTGCGCACGGGGTCGCTGACCCCGGCGTGGAGGGCCGCTCCGGGGCGGCAGGCGTGGAGCAGCGGCCACACCTCGCGGAGCCGTACCGACACCTCCTCGCCCTCCCGGTCCTGCTCGTGGGCCAGCACGGCGACGGCCTCCCCCTCCGGGCGTCCGGCGACGGCGGACGCGCCCGGCCACCGGTGCCGCAGCGCCTCCGTGAGGGCGGCCGCGGCGTCGCCGGGGTCCTCCGTGTTGTCCGAGGCCGCGACGACCACGGTGTACGCGGCGGCGTCGGTGAGCCCGCAGGCGCGCAGGGTCTCGTCCAGACCGTTCGGTTCCTCGTAGGCCGCGCCCACCCGGGTCACGAGGTCCTGGTGCGCCTGCCTGCGGGGTGCGGCCCGCCGGTCCTGCAGGCGGCGGTGTCGGCCGACGAGTGCGCCGATCTCGTGCAGGATCCGGGGCGGGACGTGGCCGTCCTCCGGCAGGTGCAGGTACCAGGCGTCGAAGACGGTGTCGTCGGCCTCGACGCGCACGGTCGTGCCGTCGCGGCCGCGCAGCGCCTCGACCGCGCGCTGCGCCGGGATCGCGGGCGCCGTCGCCGTCCGGGCGACCGTGCGGCCGCTGCCGGTGAGCAGGTGGCAGGCGGGGGTGCCGAGGTGGGCGAAGGAGAGGTCGAGGAGTTCGCCCGGTGACGCGCCTCGCTCCAGCGCCCGGTCGAGGTCGACGCGGACGTTCTCGGGGAGCGCGTAGTGATCCGTGGGGCGGCGGCTGAGCTCCCCCCACTGCCGGAGGTGGACGGCCTCGGTGATCGCGCGGAAAGTGGTGTGCGCCGGCACCGCGAGCAGGGCGATCCGGTGGCTCCGGCAGGCGTCCGCCAGCTCCGCGGGCACCTCGCCGTGCGTCTCCTCCCCGGCGAGCAGCGCCACCGCGCCGGCCTCGCGCAGGGCGGAGACGAAGCGGTCGGTCGTGACCGGGTCACCGTCGCGAGCCCACCACTCGAGGCCGCTGAGGACGATCTCGCCCGGCTGGAGGAACCTCGCCGGATCCTCGAGGTCGGTCGCCGTCACGCCGCCGATCTCCTGGCCGAGGAGCGCCTCGTCCCCCCAGACCAGGGAGAGGTCGAGGCGGTCGAGGCGGAGAAGGTGATCGACCTGCATGCGGAACTCCTTGGGTGTTCGCGGACGGGTCCGCACTTCACATTCACCAGGCGAATGCGAGTTGGATCATCGTAGATGCCAAGCGAATGGGGCGACATACCTGTCGGACGTTCCCCGGGGAAGCCGCTCGGGGGTGGAGGATCGCCAGCAGCGGCGCGCGGGCACCGCACCCCCCTCGTACCTTTCTCCAGGCCTTCTCGCATTCGCGATGGAGGGTCCTACGGGCTTGTTGCAGATGAGAGCCCAGGCGCCCTACGGTGTCGCACATGCAGTCCTACACGATCGGGCAGGCCGCACGGTTGCTGGGCGTGAGTCCCGACACCGCTCGGCGCTGGGCGGACGCGGGCCGGGTCGCGACGCACCGCGCCGAGAGCGGTCGGCGCGTCATCGACGGCACGTCGCTCGCCGCGTTCTCCACGGAGATCGCCCAGGGCGACGACGACGCGTCGTACACCTCGGCGCGCAACGCCTTCCCGGGCATCGTCACGGGGATCAAGCTCGGCGACATCGCGGCCCAGGTCACCATCCAGGCCGGACCGCACCGCCTGGTCTCCCTCCTCACCCGCGAGGCAGTGGAAGAGCTGGGACTTGAAGTCGGCATGCAGGCCACCGCCCGCGTGAAGTCGACCAGCGTGCACATCGACCGCACCTGACCACCCCTCACGCAGTACCGCACCACCAGCGGCCGTCGGCGCGGCCGGCCTCCCACCGCAGCTTCCGTTCGTCCCAAGGAGTCCAGAGCCTCATGTCCCTCACCCTCACCCCCGTGAGACGCCGTACGGCCGCCGCCGTCCTGACCGCCGCCCTGCTCGTCCCGCTCGCGGCCTGTTCGAGCGAGGACGGCACGAAGGACACCGACGGCTCCCCGGCCTCCGGCTCCGCGAGCTCCGCGCCGAAGGCGGACCTCACGGTGCTCGCGGCGGCCTCCCTCACGGACGTCTTCAAGACGGCAGGCGCCGCCTACGAGAAGTCCCACCCGGGTACGAAGCTCACCTTCTCCTTCGCCGGCTCGCAGGAGCTCGTCGCCCAGGTCTCGCAGGGCTCCCCCGCCGACGTCCTGGTCACCGCCGACACCAAGAGCATGGACAAGGTGAAGGCCGAGACCGGCACCCCGACGGTCATCGCGAAGAACCGGCTCGTCATCGCCACCGGCAAGGGCAACCCCTTCAAGGTCGACGAGCTCAAGGACCTCGCGGACACCAAGCTCAAGGTGGTCCTCGCCGCGCCCGAGGTGCCGGCCGGCAAGTACAGCAAGAAGGTCCTCGACGCGCAGAAGATCACCGTGAAGCCGGTCTCCCAGGAGCCGAACGTGCGCGCGGTGCTCAGCAAGGTCGAGCTCGGCGAGGCCGACGCCGGCCTCGTGTACAAGACGGACGCCGCGAGCGCCGAGGACAAGGTCGACGCCGTCGAGATCCCCGACGCGCAGAACGCCATCGCGCAGTACCCGGCCGCCGCGCTGAAGGACTCGAAGAACGCCGAGGCCGCGGCCGCGTTCGTCGCCTGGCTTTCCTCGCCCGAGGGGCAGAAGATCCTTCTGGACGCCGGCTTCCAGAAGCCGTAGCGGATCCGGGGTCGTTCGGATCGTGAGGGGCTGTCCGGCTCGGGGGAGCAGACAGCCCCTCGTCCTCATGTCGTCATCTCTGCGGGGTCACTCCATGAAACACACCGGCACACGTAGGTCCGGCACCCGTCCGCCGCTGACGCTGGCCGTGCCCGCGCTGCTTGCCGTGGCGTTCCTGACGCTGCCCCTGATCGGGATCCTCGCGCGGACCGAGTGGGACGAGCTGGCCGGGCATCTGAGCGCGCCGGGCACGGTCACGGCGCTGAAGCTCTCGCTGCTCGTCTCCTTCTGGGCGCTCGGGCTCTCGCTGCTGCTCGGCGTGCCGCTGGCGTGGCTGCTCGCCCGGGTGCGGTTCCCCGGCAAGGCGCTCGTCCGCTCGCTGGTGCTGCTGCCGATGGTCCTGCCGCCCACCGTCGGCGGTGTGGCGCTGCTCCTCGCGTTCGGGCGTCGCGGACTGCTCGGGCCATGGCTGGAGTCGACGTTCGGGATCACGCTCCCCTTCCACACCTCGGGCGCCGTCCTCGCGGCCACCTTCGTCGCGATGCCGTTCCTGGTCATCAGCCTGGAGGGCGCGCTCGGTGGACTGCGGCCGCGGTACGAGGAGACGGCGGCCTCCCTCGGCGCCTCACCGGTCCGGGTCTTCTTCACCGTCACGCTGCCCATGGTGGCGCCGGGCGTCGTCGCCGGCGCCGCCCTCACCTGGGCGCGGGCGCTCGGCGAGTTCGGGGCGACCATCACCTTCGCCGGCAATCTGCCGGGCACCACCCAGACGCTCCCCCTCCAGGTCTATCTGCTGCTCCAGGACGAGCCGGAGGCGGCCACCTCCGTCTCCCTGCTCCTGCTCGCCATCGCGATGGGCGTGCTCATCGCCCTGCGGGGACGGTGGACCGGCACCCCGGCCGACCGCAGGCCCCGGCCCGCCCCCGAGCCCGTGGAGGACCCCGACCCCGGGACCGCCGCTCCCGACACCGCCGAGGCGGAGCCGTCCGGGGAACGCTGGTCGCTGCACGCCGAGGTCACCGGCTTCACCCGTCTCACCCTGGACGCCGAACCGGGCACCACCATCGCCGTCGTCGGCCCCAACGGCGCCGGCAAGACCACCCTGCTCCGGGCCCTCCTGGGCCTCACCCCCCGGGCCCACGCGGACCTCACCCTCGGCGGCACCGACGTCACCGCGCTGCCCCCGCACCGGCGGCGGGTCGCCTGGGTGCCGCAGGACGGCGCCCTCTTCCCGCACATGTCGGCACTCGCCAACACCGCCTACGGCCTGCGCGCCCAGGGCGTCGCCCGCGCCGAGGCCCGTCGCGCGGCCCGGCGCTGGCTCGACCGGCTCGGCGTCGGCCACCTCGCCCACCGGCGCCCCGGCCAGCTCTCCGGCGGCCAGGCCCAGCGGGTCGCTCTGGCCCGGGCGCTCGCCGCCCGTCCCCGGCTCCTCGTCCTCGACGAGCCGCTGGCCGCCCTCGACCAGACCACCCGCGCGCACGTCCGCCACACCCTGCGCACCCACCTCGCGCGCTTCGGCGGCGTCTGCCTCATCGTCACCCACGACCCCGTCGAGGCCGTCTCCCTCGCCGACCGCGTCCTCGTCCTCGACGACGGCCGGGCGCTCCAGGACGCCAGCCCCGCCGAGGTCACCCGGCACCCCCGCTCCCCCTGGGTCGCCCGCATGCTCGGCCGCAACGCCTGGCCCGGCACCGCCACCGCCGAAGGCCTCGCGCTGGCGGAGGGCGGCAGCCTCGTGGCGGCCGACCCACCGGCCGTCGGCACCCCGGCGCTCGCGATCGTGGCGCCCGAGGCGGTGTCCGTCCACCGCGAGAAGCCCGCCGGCAGCCCCCGTAACGTCTGGCCCGGCACCGTACGCGAGATCACCGCCAGCGGCAGCCGGCTGCGGGTGCTCGTCAGCTCCGACGGCGTCCCCGACCTGGTCGCGGAGATCACCCCGCAGGCCGCCGCCGAACTCGGGCTCGCCGACGGGGTGTCCGTCTGGACCAGCGTCAAGGCGACGGAGACGACGGTCGTACCGCTCTGACGACCGTCGTGGGACCAGGCGCCGGCGGGGAGATCCCGGTCGCGCCGGTGTCACCTCCGCCGGGGCCGGGTCAGCGGCCGAAGGTGTCGATGTTCTCGACCAGCCAGCGGCCGTCGCGGCGCACGACGTCCAGGGCGAACATGGCTCCCGCGTAGACACCCCGGTCATCGGTCTTCGCCTTGCCGCTTCCCGCCGTGCTCACGCTGCTCTGGTCGGCGTAGACCAGCACCCGGGCGCGGTCGGCGTCGATCCGCTCGACCGCGCTGTCGGTGACGGTCGTGGTGATCACCGTCTTCTGCTTCGCGGCCTGGGCGAGCACCCCGCTGAACAGCGTCTTGTGCTGGGCCACCGCCTTGCCGGTGAGGAGGGTCTTCCCCGCCCGCTCGAAGGGCCCCGTGTCGGCGTGGTCGTACGAGAAGAGGGCGGCGACCGCGGCGACGGTCTGCCCCTTGATCTCGCTGGTCCGGGCGAGGTCGGTGAGGGCCGTGTTGCCGCGCGCCGGGTCCTCCCGGAGCTCGCCCGCCCTGCTGTGTGCCCAGCCCGCGAAGCCTCCGAGGAGCAGGGTCAGGACGCAGAGGAGGACCAGGGGGGAGACGCGGCGCTTCCGTGTCCCGCCTCGGGCCGGCTCCGGGGTGCCCGGGTCGGGCTCCGGTTCCCGCTCGGGCTGTGGCTGGGGTTCCGGCAGGAGGGCGACCGGCGCGTGGGTCCTGGACGCGGGGGGCGACTGGTCGGCGAGGGCCTGGCGGCGGCGCCGGCGGTTGAGGTGGTGGCGGGGCGTCGGCATCGTGCGGGTCCTTTCGGGTGCGTGCGGCTCTCGCGTACGGGACGGTCCGGTCAACCGGTCGCGGTGCCGCCCACGGGGGCCTGCCCCAGGGCACTGAGCTTCCACCGGCCGTCGGTGCGGGTCAGTTCGCCCAGCATGCGGCTGTCCTTCTCCGTGCTCTTGCTGTCGGGGGTCGTGACGGTGATGCGCAGCGCGACGAGCAGCCGGGCGCGCCCCGCCCTGTCGTCGAGTTCGGTGACGGCGCCGGACAGCACCCGGGCCGTGGTCACCGTCCTCGCCGTCTTGACCTGGCTGGTGAACTCGGCCCGGCCGTCGACCAGTTGCTGATGGAGCTCGCCGGTCGTCGAGGTCTCCCAGAGGTCGAGGCCCTGGTCCACGCGCCGGTGGTCGAGGGTGTTGAGGTTCTGCACGGCCTGTTCTCCGGCCGCGAGCGCCCGGTCGCGCTGCACGGCGTACGCCGCGGAGTCGTCGTGGGCCGCGGCGTACCAGCTCCGGCCCTCCCAGGCCGCGAAGCCGCCCGCGGCCAGCGTGAGCACCAGGGCGGCGGCCAGGGCCGGCCGGTGTGTCATGGGGTTCTCCCGTCTCCCGCTCATCGTCAGCGGGCCTTGATGTCGACGATCAGCCACCGGTCCCCCTGGTACTTCGCGGTGACGGTGAGCTGGGCCGCCGCGGAGGTGGCGGCGGCCTTGTCGCGCCGCGAGGTCTGGTCGAGGAAGACGAGGAGGCGCGCGCTGTCCCCGTCGAGTGCGATCACCCCGGTGCGGACGGCCTGGGTGGAGAGGGTGATGCGCTGGTCGACGAGACTGGCGCGGACCTGGGCGAGCAGGTCGCTGTACTCGCGGGCGGCGCGCCCCGCGAGGACGGTGCGGGCGGACCGTTCGGCGGCGTCGGTGTTCGCCGTGTAGGAGAACACCCGGGCGAGTCCTTCGGCCACGTCGCCGCTCACGCGGGTGGTCGCCTCGGTGTCGGTGAGCGCGTGGTTGCGGGCCGACGGGGTGGAGCGGAGGTGGTGGGCGGCGTGGAAGAAGCCGCTCCCGCCGAGGAGGAGGGCGGTGAGGGCGGCGGCGAGGGCGGCTTTGCGCCAGGCGGTGGCGGAGCGGCGTCCGGCTGTGCCGGTGGGTGCCGTCGCGTCCCCGTCCGTGGCCGGAGTCGGCTCCGGCCGGTCATCGCCGAGGGCTGCCTCTCCCCCGTCGGTCTCCGCGTCCCCGGCTGTCGTCCTGCGCAGCAGTCGTGTCATCGGTCCCCGCCCTCCGCTCCGGCGACCGGCACCGCGCTCAGGGCCGCGACTCTCCATGTGTGCGCGCCCGTGCGGGTCAGGACGGCCTCCAGGCGTTTGCGGTCGGTGGTGGCGGTCGTGGCTCCGCGCGGGGTGACGTCGACGCGTACGGTCGCGATGAGTTTCGCCGTACCGGCCCTGGTGTCGAGGGCGGTGAGCGCGGCTTCGGTGACGGTGGCGCGTGCCGAGGCGCCGACCGTGGGTTCGGTGCGGCCGAGTTCGGTGCGGAGGGGTCCGGTGGAGGCGTCGCGCCAGGCACGGATGCCCGCCGCGGCGCGTTCGCGGGTCGAGGCGTCGAGGGTGTTCAGGACGGTGATGCGGCTGCGTCCCTCGGCGAGGGCGGTGTCGCGTTCGCGGCCGAAGGCGAGTTCCTCGTCGGTACGGGCCTGGGCGTAGGCCCAGGCTCCGGTCCCGCAGAAGCCGAGGGCGACGACGAGGGCGGCGGTGCCCAGGGCCTGGGCGCGCTTCATCGGGTGCTCCCGCCGGTGAGGCCGAGGAGGCCGGCCATGTCCGTCGGTCCGCCGGTGTCGCCGGGAAGGGCGAGCGCGCCGGGCAGCGCCTGCTGCGTGCCGGCCGTGGTGCGTGCGCTGCCGGAGGGCAGGGAGCCGGGCCGGGCCGGGGTGGGGACGCCGCCGCTCTTCGGTGCGTGGGCCGAGCCGCGGACGTTGACGCCGGTGGAGGACGGGGACGTGCAGGAGGCGCGGGTGTTGAGGGCGGGCGCGGTCCCCAGGTCGAGTCCGTTGCGGTAGCGCGTGCCGCCGTATCCGGAGGTGCAGGGCAGCGGCTTGAAGAAGGTGACGGCCATGCCGAAGTTCACGTGTCCTCCGTCGACGGTGGTGGCTCCCGCCGAGACGGCCGCCGGGAACTTCACGAGGAGTTCCTCCGTGCCGCGCTGCCGGGTGACGGCGATCTCCGAGGTGGTGAGGAGGTTGGCGAGGACGACGCCGAGGCTCGGGTCGAGATCGCGCAGGAGGCCGCTGACCTGGCCGGTCGCGTCGGGGGTGACGGCAAGGAGGCGGCGCAGGTCGGTGTCGGAGCCCTTGAGGGTGGCGGCGAGGTCGCGGGCGCCGGTGGCGAAGTCCCGGATGGCGCGGCTCTCGTCGGCCTGGGTGCGCAGGACGACCTCGCCGTCGTCGATGAGCCGGGTGGTGGCCGGCAGGGAACGGTCGGCGGCCTGGACGAACCGGCTGCCGCTGTCGAGGAGGACCTGGAGGTCGTCGCCGTGGCCCTCGAAGGCCTTGCCGAGTTCGTCGACGACCGTGCGCAGGGAGTCCAGGGGTACGGAGCGGGTGAGGTCGTTCATGCTCGCGAGCACGTCGGTGACGGGCGCCGGGACTTCGGTGTCGGACTGTTCGATGCGGGCGCCGTCGGCGAGGAAGGGTCCGCCGTCGCTCTCGGGGCGGAGGTCGATGTACTGCTCGCCGACGGCGGAGAGTCCGGCGACCACGGCGCGCGCGTCGGCGGGGATCCGGGGGGCCGAGTTCTTGATGCGCAGTTCGGCGACGACTCCGTCGGCGGTGAGGTCGATGGCTCCGACGCGGCCGACGGAGACGCCCCGGTAGGTGACGTCGGAGTGGGTGAACAGGCCTCCCGTACGGGCGAGATGGACGCGGACGGTGTAGTGGTCGGCGACGCCTGCGTAGCGGCCGAGGTCGGCGTAGCGGACGCCGACGAAGCCGAGGACGAGTACGGCGATGACGAGGAACGCGAGGTTCTTCAGTCGGACGGTTCGGGTGATCACCGGTTGTCGCCTCCGGCCGGGGGTGTGGTGCCGGTCGTGACCGGGGGCAGGGGCAGCGCCGATCGCGGGCTCGGCGCGGTTCCGTCGGTCCCCGCTCGCCGCCGGGAGGTCGGCTCGGGGGCCGAGGGGGTGGGGGTCGGGGTGGGTTCTGCCTTGGGGATGAGGGGCGGGATGACCTCGGTGCCGGGGGCGGCGGCGAGGTGGAGATAGGTGTTGAGGTAGTCGCCCTTGATGCCGCGCATCACTTCGTCGGTGAACGGATACGTGAGGAGCACCTGGAGCGAGGCGGGCAGGTCGGCTCCGGCGTCCGCGAGGGCCGTCAGGGTCGGGGCCAGGGCCTTGAGGTCGGCGACCATGTCCTTCTTGCTCGCGTCGACGGTGGAGACGGCGACGCCGGAGAGGGTGTCCAGGGCGCGCAGCATGGTCAGCAGGGAGCCCCGCTGTTTCTCCAGCGTCTTCAGGCCGGGCGAGAGGCCGGTGAGGACGGTGTCGACGTCCTTCTTGCGGCCGGCGAGGGTCGCGGAGAGCCGGTTGACGCCGTCGAGGGCACGGGTGATGTCGCCGCGGTGCGCGTCGAGGTTCGTGACCAGGGTGTTCACGCGGTTCAGCATCGAGCGGACCTCGGGTTCGCGGCCGCCGAGCGCCGCGTCGAGTTCGCGGGTGATGGTCTTGAGCTGGTTGACGCCGCCGCCGTTGAGGAGCAGGGACAGGGCGCCGAACACCTCCTCGACCTCGGTGTTGCGGCTGGTGCGCGCGAGGGGGATGACGCTGCCGTCGGTGAGGCGTGCGCCGGAGTCCTTCCGCGGGGCGACGAGCTGGATGTACTTCTCGCCGAGGAGGCTGGACTGCTCCAGGCGGGCGCCGGCGTCGGCGGGGAGGCGGACGTCGCCGTTGATCTTCAGTGTGACGCGGGCGGACCAGGTGCCGGTGCCGAGTTCGATGGCGGTGACGCGGCCGACGGCGACGTCGTTGACCTTGACCGCGGACTGCGGGACGAGGCTGAGGACGTCGTCGAGTTCGGCGGTGACGGTGTACGGGTGGGGGCCGAGGTCGGCGCCGCCGGGCAGCGGGAGGTCCTCGATGCCGTCGAACCGGACGGGGTGCGAGGGGACCGCGCCGAGGACGACGGCGAGCCCGAGGCCGAGGGCGACGGCTCCGACGGCTCCGGCGCCGAGGGCCTTGCGGGAGGGCAGGGAGTCCGCGTTCACCGCTTCCCCCCTCCGGTGCTCGCCGACGACGCTCCGGTGACCGGCAGCGGCAGCAGGGGGCCGCCCATGCTGATCTCGTTGAGGTTGGCGCGGCCGTCGAGGGTGCGGGTGGCCGGGTTGTACGCGTTGACGACGTTTCCGGCGGCGAGCGGGGCGACGTCGAGCGCCTCCGCGAGGGAGGCCCGCTGGTCGACGAGGGTCTGGGTGAGGGGGACGAGCCGGTCGACGTTCTTCTTCAGTTCGCCGCGGTTGTCCTTGATGAAGGTCTTGACCTGGGCGAGGGCCTTGCCGAGTTCCTTGAGGGCGCCGGCGAGGTCGTCCTTGTTCTCGGCGAAGTAGCCGACGACCTCGTCCAGGCGTTCCTGTGCGGTGCGGACGTCGCCGTCCTTCTTCTTGAGCAGGGTGGTGAAGGTCTGGAGCTGCCCGAGGGTGGCGAACAGGTTCTCGCTGCTGCCGTCCAGGGTCTTGGCGGCTTTGCCGAACTGTTCGATGGAGGTGCCGATGGCGGTGCCGTTGCCCTTGAGGTTCTTCGCTCCGGTGTCCAGGAGTTCGGAGAGGGCGCCGGCGGAGTTGGCGCCGTCGGGGCCGAGCGCCTTGCTCAGTTCGGTGATCGAGTCGTAGAGCTGGTCGATCTCGACGGGGGTGCGGTTGCGGGCGGCGGGCAGCTCGGCGCCGTCGGCGAGGGCGGGGCCGGTGCTGTAGGCGGGGGTGAGCTGGACGTACCGGTCGGCGACGATGCTCGGGGCGACGACGAGGGCACGGGCGTCGGCGGGGACGCGCACGCCTTCGTCGAGGCGGAGTGCGACGCGTACCCGGGTGCCTTGCGGTTCCACGGACTCCACCTCTCCCACGCGTACGCCGAGGACGCGCAGGTCGGATCCGGCGTAGATGCCGACCGCCCGGTCGAAGGAGGCGGTGACGCGGATGCCGTCGTCGTCGAGGACGCGGACGGCGACGAGGCCGCAGGCCGCGAGCACCGCGAGGGCGAGCCCGGCGACGAGGGGCTCTCTGGGCTTGGTCATCGTTCACCGCTCCCCTTGGCCGTCGCCGTCTGTTTCGGCGGCTGGCATCCGGTCTTGGGCTGCGAGGCCTCGGGCAGATAGGTGCGGGGCACCACGCCGCACAGGTAGCTGTCGAACCAGCGGCCGCTGCCGAGGGTGTTGCCGACGAGCCGGTAGTAGGGGCCGATCAGCGCGAGCGTCTTGTCGAGCTGGCCGCTGTTCTTCTCCAGGACGCCGGTGACGCGGCTGAGGGCCTTGAGGGTGGGGCCGAGCTGCCGGTTGTTGTCGCCGACGAGGCCGCTGAGCTCGGTGCCCAGGTCGCGGCTTCCCTTGAGCAGGGCGCGGATGGCCTCGCGGCGCTTCGTGAGCTCCCCGAGCAGCGAACCGCCGTCCTCGATGAGGATCTCGAAGCTGGACTTCTTGTCCTCCAGGGTCTTGGTGAACTTCTTGCTGTTCTCCAGGAGCCGGGCGAGTTCGGTGTCGCGCGTGGAGACGGACTTCGACAGTGCGGAGAGGCCGGTGGCGGCGTTGCGTACGTGCGGCGGGGAGTTCTTGAAGGTGTCGGAGATGGTCTGGAAGCTCTCGGCGAGCTTCTCGGTGTCGATGGCGTCGACGGTGCCGCCGAGGTCCTGGAAGGCCTGCGTCACGTCGTACGGGGACGTGGTGCGGGACTGCGGGATGCGGGTTCCGGGGGCCTGCGGGGCGGACCCCAGCGGGTCGAGCGCCAGGTACTTCTCGCCGAGGAGGGTCTTGATGGCGATGGCGGCGGTCGAGCGGTCGCCGATCCAGGCGCCGCCGACCTCGAAGGTCACCTTGACCTTGGGGCCGTCGAGCGCGACCTCGGTGACCTGGCCGACCTTGACCCCGGCGATGCGGACCTCGTCGCCGGCGTCGAGTCCGGCGGCCTCGGTGAAGTCGGCGCTGTAGGCGGTGTCGCCGCCGACGAGGGGCAGCCGTTCCACGTTGTACGCCAGGACCGCCATGAGGGCGAGGACCAGCAGTCCGACGAGGGCGACGGCGACGGGATTGCGCTCCTTGACCGGCTTGAGCCGGACGCGCGGGCTCATCCGCGGCACCTCGTCTCGGTCACGGCGATGCCGGTCGGCGGCCTGGAGCCGTCGGAGGTTCCCACGCCGCTCACGCGCGCCTCGCAGAGGTAGAGGTTGAACCACGATCCGTACGAGGAGAGCCGGGCGAGGGCCGTCATCTTGCCGGGGGTGTGGGCGAGGAAGGTCTCGATGGCGGGGGTGTGGTCGCCGAGGGTGCCCGAGAGCCGGCCGAGTTCGCGGATGTCCTTCTTGAGGGGGGCGCGGCCCTCCTGGAGGAGTCCGGCGGTCGTCGTGGTGAGGTCGCCGATGGCCTTGACCGCCTCGCCGAGGGGTTTGCGGTCGGTGTTGAAGCCGGTGACGAGTTTCTGGAGGGTGACGACGAGGTCCCCGAAGGCGGCCTCGCGGTTGTTGAGGGTGGTGAGGACCGTGTTGAGGTGGGTGACGACCTCGCCGATGACCTTGTCCTTGGCGGCCACGGTCCTGGTGAGGGAGCCGATGTGCCGCAGGAGGCTGTCGACGGTGCCGCTCTCGCCCTGGAGGACCTGGACGAGGGAGCCTGCGAGGTCGTTGACGTCGGCGGGCGAGAGTCCCTCGAAGAGTGGTTTGAAGCCGTTGAAGAGCAGGGTCAGGTCGAGTGCGGGGGTGGTGCGTTCGAGCGGGATGGTGTCGCCGGCGTTCAGGGTGCCGGTCAGGTCGCCGGTGCCGCGGTCGAGGGAGACGTACCGCTGCCCGACCATGTTGAGGTACTTCACGGCGGCGGTCGCGGACCGGGGCAGGGTGCGGTCCTCGCGGACCGTGAAGGTGACCTGGGCGGTGCGCCGCTGGACGACGCGCACGTCGGTCACCTCGCCCACCTTCACTCCGGAGATGCGCACGGAGTCGCCCTCGACGAGCCCGGTGACGTCGGTGAAGAGCGCCTTGTACGAGCGGGTGGCCGAGCCGACGCCGGTGTTGGCGATGCTGAGGCCGAGGACCGTGGTGGCGAGGGCCGTGACGAGGACGAAGGCGAGGGACTTGAGGACGGTCCCGGTCAGGCCGCGTCGTCGCGTGTGGGAGGGCCGTGTCGTCATCGGAGGGTCACCTCCGCACCGCGGAACGCCGGTCCCGCGAGCAGGCTGGACCAGTCGGGCAGGTCGCCGGGCCGCTTCTTCGCGGCGGGGGCGAGGAGTTCGTTGACGAGGTCGTTCTCCTGCGGGGAGTTGGCGGGCCCGAGCTCCTGGTCGGCCGCGGCGGACGCCCGTGCGGCGGGTGCGGCCGGGACGCCCAGGTAGGGCACGGGGTAGCAGTGGGGGCCGCCGCCGGAGCCGTACGAGGGCGTGTCACGGCCCGGGACGTAGGCACCGCGCGAGGGGACGGTGGTCACCTCGACGTGCAGTCCCGGCTGGTCGGTGCCCTTCCCGAGGGCCTTGTCCATGGCGGGCACGAACTGGGCGAGGGTGCGCAGTGTGCAGGGGAAGGACGGGGAGTACTCGGCGAGCAGTTCCAGGGTGGGCCTGCCGGTGGCGCTGAGGCGGATGATGTTGTTCTTGTTCTGCCGCAGGAAGGCGGTCAGGTCCTGGGCCGTCCGGGTGGTGGCGCCGAAGGTGCCGGCGAGCTCGCCCTCCTTCTCGGCCAGGGTGCCGCTGGTCTTCGTGAAGTCGGTGAGCGCGGTGA
Organism: Streptomyces sp. NPDC055815; assembly: GCF_053616475.1. Taxonomy (NCBI): domain Bacteria; kingdom Bacillati; phylum Actinomycetota; class Actinomycetes; order Kitasatosporales; family Streptomycetaceae; genus Streptomyces; species Streptomyces sp. NPDC055815. The sequence goes on from NZ_JBSHDU010000001.1 coordinate 176,038, forward strand.
CGATGTCGGGGGCGGCGTCCGCGTAGAGGTGGCTGACCTTCACGAGCTCTTTCAGGTCGCGGGTGAGGGCGGGCAGGTGGGGGTTGAACTCGCGCAGGTGGGCGTCGAGTCGGGCGAGGGTCTCGCCGAGCTTGTCGCCGCGCCCCTCCAGGGCGCGGGAGACGGCGGAGAGGGTCGCCGACAGTTTCTGCGGCTGGACGGCCGTGAGCAGGGGCAGGACGTTGTCGAGGACCTGCTGGAGTTCCACGGCGTTGCTCGACCGGTCCTCGGGGATGACGTCTCCGGGGCCGAGCGGCTGCGCGGAGGGGGTCGCGGGCGGTACGAGGGCCACGAACCGTTCGCCGAAGAGGGTCGTGGGCAGCATCTGCGCGCGGACGTCGGAGGGGACGTGGCGCAGGGTGCCGGGCCGCATGGCGAGGGTGAGCCGGGCTCCGCCGTCGGTGGCGTCGATGGCGCGGACCTCGCCGATGACGACGCCGCGCAGTTTCACCTCGGCCCCGAGGTGCATCTCGTTGCCGACGCTGCCGGTCTCGACGGTGATCGGGTCGGAGTCGGTGAAGCGTTTGTCGTAGACGGCGACCGCCAGCGAGGCGAGCAGGGCGGGCACCAGGAGGAAGACGACGCCGGCGAACCGGCGCCGGACGGTCTCGGCACGTGAGTCGCTCATCTCACCCCGCCACCTTCACGGTCGTGGTCGCGCCCCAGAGGGCCAGCGACAGGAAGAAGTCGGTGACGCTGATCAGCACGATGGCGTTGCGTACGGAGCGGCCGACGGCGATGCCGACGCCGGCGGGGCCGCCGGAGGCGCGGAAGCCGTAGTAGCAGTGGGCGATGATCACCATCACGCTGAAGATCAGCACTTTCAGCACCGAGAGGAGGACGTCCGTCGGTGACAGGAAGAGGTTGAAGTAGTGGTCGTAGGTCCCCTGGGACTGGCCGTTGAAGAGGACCGTGATGTAACGGGAGGCCAGGTAGGAGGAGAGCAGGCCGATGGCGTAGAGCGGGACGATGGCGACGACGCCGGCGATGATGCGGGTGGTGACCAGGTACGGCATGGAGCGGATGCCCATGCCTTCGAGGGCGTCGACCTCTTCGTTGATGCGCATGGCGCCGAGCTGGGCGGTGAATCCGGCGCCGACGGTGGCGGAGAGGGCGAGTCCGGCGACGAGCGGGGCGATCTCGCGGGTGTTGAAGTACGCGGAGACGAATCCGGTGAAGGCGGCGGTGCCGATCTGGTCGAGGGCCGCGTAGCCCTGGAGGCCGACGACGGTTCCGGTGAACAGCGTCATCGCGATCATGACGCCGATGGTGCCGCCGATGACGCCGAGGCCGCCGGAGCCGAAGGCGACCTCGGCGAGGAGCCGTTGCACCTCCTTGAGGTAGCGGCGCAGGGTCCGGGGGATCCAGAGCAGGGCCCGGAGGTAGAACAGGAGCTGGTCGCCTGACCGGTCGAGCCACACGAACGGGGAGGCCATCGGTCTCAGCCTCCCTTCGGCGGGACGATCTGCAGGTAGATGCCCGTGAGCACCATGTTCACGAAGAACAGCAGCATGAAGGTGATGACGACGGACTGGTTGACGGCGTCGCCGACGCCCTTGGGTCCGCCGCGGGGGTTGAGTCCGCGGTAGGCGGCGACGATGCCGGCGATGAACCCGAAGATCAGGGCCTTGAGTTCGCTGATGTAGAGGTCGGGCAGCTGGGCGAGGGCGGAGAAGCTGGAGAGGTACGCGCCGGGGGTGCCGCCCTGGAGGACGATGTTGAAGAAGTAGCCGCCCAGGGTGCCGACGACGGAGACCATGCCGTTGAGGAGCACGGCGACCGCCATGGTGGCGAGGACGCGCGGGACGACGAGTCGCTGGACGGGTGAGACGCCCATGACCTCCATCGCGTCGAGTTCCTCCCGGATCTTGCGGGAGCCGAGGTCGGCGCAGATGGCGGAGCCGCCGGCGCCGGCGATCAGGAGGGCCACGATGAGCGGGCCGGCCTGCTGGATGACGGCGAGGACGCTGGCGCCGCCGGTGAACGACTGGGCTCCGAGCTGCTGGGTGAGGGAGCCGACCTGGAGGGCGATGACGGCGCCGAAGGGGATGGAGACGAGTGCGGCGGGCAGGATGGTGACGCTCGCGACGAACCAGAACTGCTCGATGAACTCGCGGAACTGGAAGGGCCGCCGGAAGGCGGCGCGGCTCACCTCGGCGGCGAGGGCGAAGAGGCGGCCGGTCTGCCGCAGTGCGCCGGTGATCACGAGCCGCTCCCGGTGGCCGGCAGGGTGAGGGTGGGCGCCGGGGCGGTCCGCGCGTAGGTGTCGCGGATGGCGGCGCGGGCGGCGGGCGGGAGCTGGTCGAGCATGCCGAGGACGCGCTCCCGGCGCCGGGTGACGGCCGCGCGGGGCGGCAGGCCCGGGGAGGGTTCCAGCTGCGGGACGATGGCGCGGGGTGCCGTCGGCCGGCCGGCCGGCTTGTCCGCCTCGGCGGCGAGGAGGGCGGCGTCCTTCTCCTCGGACATGCCGATGGGGCCTTCGCGGCGGCCGGCGAGGAACTGGGTCACGACCGGTTCGTCGCTGGTGAGGAGGACCTCGCGGGGCCCGAAGGTGACGAGCCTGCGCCGGAAGAACATCCCCATGTTGTCGGGGACGGTGGCGGCGATGTCGAGGTTGTGGGTGACGATGAGCATCGTCGCGTCGATCCGGGCGTTGAGGTCGATGAGCAGCTGGGACAGGTAGGCGGTGCGGACCGGGTCGAGTCCGGAGTCGGGCTCGTCGCACAGCACGATCTGCGGGTCGAGGACGAGCGCGCGGGCCAGGCCGGCACGTTTGCGCATGCCGCCGCTGATCTCGCCCGGCAGCTTGTCCTCCGCGCCGAGGAGGCCGACGAGTTCGATGCGTTCCATGACGATGCGCCGGATCTCGGTCTCCCGCTTGCGGGTGTGCTCGCGCAGCGGGAAGGCGATGTTGTCGAAGAGGCTCATGGAGCCGAACAGGGCGCCGTCCTGGAACATGAGGCCGAAGAGCTTCCGGGTCTCGTAGATGTCCCGTTCGGGGCTGCTGACCATGTCGACACCGTTGATGAGGACACGGCCCTGCTGGGGTTTCAGCAGTCCGATGAGCGATTTCAGGAAAACGGTCTTCCCGGTCCCGGAAGGGCCGAGCATGACGCTGACCTCTCCGGCCGGCAGGGTCAGCGACACGTCCTGCCAGATGTTCTGCTTGCCAAAGGACATGGTCAGACCCTCAACGACTACTTCGATTCCCATCCCACCTCCAGCAAGCGTGCGTCGGGTGTGCGCTGCGGGCGCACGTTAAGGCGGTGCGGATCACCCGGACAATAGGCGGGTACCGATTTTCTTGATCCGCTCTCGTATTTGTCACCGGGGAGACAAGGCCGGGTTCGACTTTGTCTCCGTGGAGACAGGGAGCTGCGCCGACCTGCGGCGGGGTGCCGCCCCGGGAACGCTACGGCCGAGTAACCTCTCGCGGCAATAGCCGATTCCGAGTTTTCCCGGCACGGGATCGAACGGCGAAACATTTGTCACCCGGGAGACAGTTCTGTTTCAGCGCTTATCACCGGGGAGAGGGGTGGGAGATCTCGGCGATCGATCAGAATTGTCGACAATACGCACCCGGGAACCAAGGGGATTCACGCCATCGCTCACCCACTTGACAGGCATTCCGACATCTCCAAAGAATCATGGGCTTCGCCATTGTTCAGCTAAGTTTCCCGCAAGTAACGTCTGGTTTCGCGGCCGAGAAATGTCGGGCCGTCGGCCGCTCGACCCCCACCGCGGCCACCCTCTGCCGGTCAATCCCCAAGGAGAGTCCCAGAGCCATGAAGAAGCCCATCAGAAAGCTCGCCGTCGTCGCCGGAGCCGCCTCGGCCGCGTTCGCCCTGTCCGTGAGCCCCGCGTCGGCGGTGGCGTCCACGGTCTGGACCGTCAGCCCCTCCCCGGCCAGTATCACCGCGGTCAACAGCGGGAACATCGTCCTCAGCGTCAACGGCATCGCCATGACGTGTACGAAGTCGAACGGTTCGGGCTCGGGCCAGAGCACCACCGGCAACCCGGCGACCGTCGGCACCATCAACTCCATCGCCTTCGGCGCCAGTGGCACGCCCTGCACCAGCGTCCTCGGCCCCGTGACCACCGTCCCGACCACCCCGTGGACGATCGTGGCGCAGGACTACACCGCCTCGACGGGCGTCACCAAGGGCTACGTCGGCAACGTCGACGCCACGGTGACCGTCGGCGCCTGTGTGTTCCGTGTGACGGGCAAGGCGTCCAGCACGTACACCAACTCGACGGGCGCGCTCGCCGTCAACAGCGTCTCGGGCGAGCTCACCGTCGTCTCGTCGAGCGGCTGCGGTTCCGCCGTCCCGGTCGGCGCCAAGCCCACCTTCAAGGGCACGTACCTCTTCAAGGTGGCGGGCACCAGCACCATTCCGACGATCGTCGGCTCCAACCCGTAAGGACCCAGAAACCCGCGTCCGTCCGGCCGGCGACCCCGGCCGGGCGGGCGCGGGCCTGTGAGCGCCCTTCGCCGGCCGCCTTCCCCCGTCGGCACTCGAACGACCCGAGCGGAGCAACTGATGAGAGGCCCCGGGCCCACCCCTCGATCTTCCCGAATCCGCGTGCGCGGCGCGGCGATCGCCGCGTTCGTGGCGCTCGCCCCGCTGCTCCCGGCGGCCGCCGTCGCCGTCGGGACGCTGAAGGTCGACACCGCGCTGCCCTACGTCTGCACCCTGCCCTCGGGACAGCAGCCCGCGACGGTACGGATCACGGCGGCCTTCCCCGACCGGGCGGCCCCCGGCGAGGAGATCAGGCCCACGGATGTCACCACGACGGTGGAACTCCCGGCCGCGGCCGACGTCACCGCCTCTCTGGGCTCGGCCGTACGGGCGGAGACCCGGCTCACGGTCGACGTGGCCCAGAACGAGCGGCGCGCGCAGGCCACCTGGAGCGGTACGGCACAGTCGGTCGACGTCCCCGCCGAGGGGCCGCTCGTGCTCACCACGACCGGGGACGTGCCGACTTTGACGACGGACACCACCGGCGAACTGACCCTCACCGCCGGGGGGTTCGCCCTCGACCTCGCCCCGAGCGCCACCGGCGGCGCAGCCCCCACCCCCGCCTCCCCTGCCACCCCAACCTCCCTCTCCGTCACCTGCGTCCCCGGCCAGGACGCGGAGGGGCGGACGCTGTTCGCCACCGTTCCGGTCGGCTCCGGCCCCGGCACCGGGGAACCGAGCACCCCTCCCCTTTCGTCGTCCGCCCCGTCGGCATCCCCCTCCACCGGGCCGTCCTCACCCCCGGGACGGACGGTCCCGGTGCCGGGAACGGCGGACGGCCGCGCCCCGAAGGACCCGCGGACCGGGCAGCAGGCGGACCGGGGCAGGGGCCCGGCGGTGACCGGCGAGGACGCGCCCGGCACCCCGGCGGCCCGGCCGGCCGCACCGCCCTGCGTGACGGAGAAGCCGACCCCCACGTCCCTTTCGGCGTACATCACCGGCTACTCCAACGTACGGAAGCTGAACGGCGCCAACATCATCCCGGTGTCCTGCGTCCTGATCGAGCAGGGCGAGCCGGTCTTCGACCCCCGGCCGGACGGAAGCTTCCACCTCCTCACCCCGTCGACGGGACACCTCTCCTACCAGGGGCGCAAGCAGACCCCGCCGTTCAAGGCCACCTTCCTGACGTTCGACTTCGCGCCGGCCACGGCCACCATGGTCCTGGAGCAGATCGGGACCATGACCGTCGACTCGGACGTCCTCCTGGTCTTCCCCGACAACCTCTCGGAGACCTACATCCGCGCGCGCTTCGTCCTGCGTGTGCTCGACGTCCGGGTCAACGGCACGCGCCTTGACGTCGGGCCCGACTGCCGCACCGAGAAGCCGCTCAGCTCCCCCGAGCCCGACCCCGTCAAGTACCCCGGCGACCACCTCGTGCTCCTGGGCAAGGGGCAGCTGATCAACGGAACGGACGCGACCGGCTACCTCCTCACCGGCGGCGGCCCGCTCACCGGCGAGGTGACCATCCCGGCCTTCAAGGGCTGCGGCGCCGGCGGCGAGAACCTCGACCGGCTCCTCACCGCCTCCATCTCAGGACCCGGCAACTACATCAAGCAGATCCAGGGCCAGACCTGCGCCGTGGGCGTCGAGGTGCCCACCGAGGGCCAGTGCACCGAGGACCGCCAGCCGTACGTGGTCCCCAAGCCCGAACTCTGAACCGACCCGGCCGTCCCCCATCTCCCCGACGGAAGGCATCCGCCATGTCCCTCGTCTCCTCCCGTACGAGACTCGCCACCCTCTCCGCACTGACCGCGCTCGGCGCCTTCGTCTCCGTCGGCACGGCGACCGCGGCCACTCCGCAGCTGAACGGCGACTGGGCCCCGTTCGACCGGTGCCCCGTCGACGCCCCCGCGGTGCTCGCCGCCGACGGTCTCGACAAGTCGCCGCAGTGCGTGTCCTCCTCCTCGGCCGGCGGCTCCATCAAGCTCGGCAACACGACGGTCGTCACCGGCAGGACGAACCTCCAGTTCGCCGTGATCCAGAACGCCGACGGCACCAACACCGTCGTCCCCCCGCCCGCCGGCGCGCTCATCGCGGACCCCGCCACCGTCCCCGGCGGCCTGCTCGGCCTGATGTGTCCGAGCGACATCCCGTTCATCACCGACATCTGCCGGCAGCTGTCCGACGCCAACCTCAACAAGATCACCGCCACCATGGAATCGGTCGGCACGCCCTCGGACTTCGACCAGATCGCGGGCGTCCTCACCGACATGCCGATCGTGACCGTCCCGGTCCGGATCCACCTGGAGAACCCGTTCCTCGGCAGCAACTGCTACATCGGGACGAAGTCCAACCCGATCCTCCTGCACCCGAGCAACAAGACCGCGCCGGACTTCTCCGTCGAGCGCTACAGCGGCGACGGCACCCCGAACGAGGAGGGCGACATGAGCCGTCTCAACCTCCTCGGCTCCACCCAGGTCGACACCACCTTCGCCGTCCCCGGCGCCAGCGGCTGCGGTCTCGGGCTCGGCCTGGTCAACGGTGCGGTCAACCTCAAGACGGGGCTGCCCGCCGCGGCCGGCCGGAACAGCCTCACCCTGAACAACACCCAGACCTACCTGACCGGCCTCTACGCGCCCGGCGTCCTCGCCCCCGACGCCGGCAAGGTGTTCTCCCAGAACTGGCACTCGGCCGTCAGGTAACGGCCACCCAGGGGCGATTCCCGGTCTAGTCAGGCGGCGTACGGGCCTCCGGACCGCCAACTCTTGCGCAAGTTGTGTACAGCACACAGCAGTTGATTTAGCTTCAGCAGTCCCCGTTGGTACGCACCTGACGGCCGAGGCGGCGCCCACCCCACGACGGAGGGCGCCGCACCGCCGCTCCCCACCGGTCGCGCAGGAGAGCAAGGGATCGGTTCCATGCCCGCAACCGCACAGTCCCCGAACATCGGCGAGCCGCTCGACCCGCTCCCCAGGGAGTTCGCCGACCTGATGAGACCGGAGATCCCGGGCCTCATCAAGGAGATCGGCCTGGAGGTCCAGCGGACCTACCCCGTGTACGCCCATCTCTTCAACGGACCGCACTCGGACGCCATCCGTCAGGGCGTGGAACAGGCCCTGGCGGCCTTCGTGGAACGGGTCGCCACGCCCGGCACGAAGTCGGCCCTCCGGGACGAGCTGCTGCGCAAGTTCGGCCGCGTGGAGGCCTACGAGGGCCGTGACCTCGACAGCCTGCAGGGCGCCTACCGCCTCGGGGCGCGCATCGCGCTGCGCCGGGCCAAAATCATCGGCCGCACCTACAACCTCTCCCCCACCCTGATCCTGGCCTTCGCGGACGCCCTCTTCGCGTACGTCGAGGAGCTCGAAGCCCTGTCCCGCGAGGGCTACGTCATGGCCCAGGCCCGTGCCGTGTCCGACGTGGCGGCGCGGAGGCGACAGTTACTCCACCTCGTCGTCGCGGGTCCGCCGCTGCCCCGGGCAACGATCGCCGAGCTGTGCCAGGAGGCCTCCTGGCAGCTCCCCTCCGAGTGCACCCTGGTGGCCCTGCGTCCTCCGGTCGCCGAGCTCGTCCAGGCGGGGCTCGACCGGGACGTCCTGGCCGACCTCAGCCTCCCCCAGCCGCATCTGCTCATCCCGGGGCCGCTCACCCCGCAGCGCCTCGCGATGCTCGAATCCGCCCTGGCCGGCACCCCCGCCGTCGTCGGTCTGACCGTGCCTCCGGTGCAGGCCGCGCACTCCGTCCGCTGGGCGCGGCGGGTGCTGCAGCTCATCGACGACGGCATCGTGGCGCACGCGCCCCTCGTGCACTGCGAGGAGCACCTGACAACGTTGTGGCTGCTGTCCGACCCGGCCCTCACCGCACATCTCGCGGCGCGTGAACTGGCCCCGCTCGACGAGCTCTCGGGCACCCGGCGCGAGCGGCTGATCGAGACCCTGCGGGTGCACATCTCCACGCGCGCCCCCGCCGAACAGGTCGGCGAGATGCTGGGCGTGCACGCCCAGACGGTCCGCTACCGGCTGCGGAACCTCGACAACCACTTCGGCGACCGGCTCCTCGACCCCGACCACCGGTTCGCCCTCGAAGCGGCCCTGCGCTCGCTGCACCTCCACGGCCGGAAGGGCGCGGACTGAGCCTCGTACGCCTCCTCGTACCGCGGGAGCGTCAGTCGCGGCGCCAGTCGGGGTGCAGGCGGATCTCGATGTCGTCGGACGACGCCTCCGGCGCCGGGTCGGCGGTCACGCGGACGTTGAGCGGGCGGCCGCTGCTGGCTTCGACGAAGGCCAGCGGTGGACGGCCGTCCTGCAGGTGGGCGTCACCCCAGCGGACCAGCGACAGGAAGACCGGCAGCAGGTCCTCGCCCGCCTCGGTGAGCCGGTACTCGTCGCGGGCCCGCTTCCCCGGCTCCTGATAGGGGGTGCGCGCCACCACCCCGGCCGATTCCAGCTGCTTGAGCGCGCGGGAGACCGAGGGCGCGGAGGTGCCGATCCTCGCCACGAAGTCCTCGAACCGGGTCGTGCCGTAGAAGCACTCCCGTACGACCATGAAGACCGTGCGGGTGCTGAGCAGGTCGAGCACCCGCCCGGCCGAGCACCCGTCGCCGATCGACCAGGCGTCCCGGTCGCTCAATCGTTTCTCGAACCTCATCGCCACCATCCCAGTGTAGCTAATGCTTGCGTTACCCAGCCCTGGCGTGCTTGCATCTGACTAACGCAATCGTTATCCAGATGGGGAGTGAGTGCCGTGGTCGCGGTGATGGGCAAGGTGGTCGTGGTGACCGGCGGGCGGCGGGGGCTCGGTGCCGCGCTCGTGGACGAGGTGCTGGCGCGCGGGGCGAGCAAGGTGTACTCCACGGCCCGCTCGGCGTACGTGGACGAGCGCCCGCGGGTGGTGACCACCGTGCTCGACGTCCGTTCGGCCGAGTCGGTCGCCGCCCTCGCGGAGCTCGCCCCGGACGCCGAGATCGTGTTCAACAACGCCGGGGTCCTGCTGCCCTCGCCGCTGCTCACGGGCGACTTCGGGCAGACGGCCGAGACCTTCGACGTCAATGTCTTCGGGCCCTTGCGGGTGGCCCGGGCGTTCGCGCCCGTCCTCGCCGCGAACGGCGGCGGAGCGCTGGTGAACATGCACTCCGTGCTGTCCTGGCTGGCGGGCAGCGGAGCGTACGGGGCCTCCAAGGCCGCGGCCTGGTCCCTCACGAACTCGCTCCGGCTCGAACTGGCGCCGCAGCACACACAGGTCGTCGGTGTGCACGCCGGATTCATCGACACGGACATGGTCTCCGCCCTCGACCGGAGCAAGGCGAAGCCCGCCGACGTGGCCGCACGGATCGTCGACGGCCTGGAGGCCGGCGCCGTCGAGGTGCTCGCCGACGACGTCAGCGTCACCGTGAAGTCCGCACTGTCCGGGCCCGTGGAACACCTGACCTTCACGGCCGCCGGCTGACCCCCGCCCCCTCCCCCCTGACCGAGGAGCCACGAACCGCCATGCCCCTGTGGACCGTTCACCACACGCCGGGAATCTTCTCCGCCGAAGAGAAGCACCGCCTCGCCTCGACCGTCGCGGACCATTACGAGAAGGTCGGCCTGCCCCGCTTCTACGTGGTCACCCTGTTCCAGGAGACCCGGCCGGAGGACTTCTACGTCGGAGGTGAGCCCGCCCCGGTCGGGGTCCGCATCACCATCGACCACATCGCCCGGCGCAACCCCGACGAGGACAGCAGGCGCCGGACGGCCCGCTGGATCAGGGAGATGGTGCGCCCCCACCTCGAACGGCACGCCGGGCTGCACTGGGAGTTCCACGTCGACGAGACCAGCGAGGAGCTCTGGATGATCAACGGGCTCGTCCCTCCGCCCGGCGGTTCCGAGACGGAACGGCTCTGGGCGGAGGAGAACAGGGCGACCGCCTACTGATCAGGGCGACCGCCCACTGATCACCCGACCGGAACGGTGATCTCCCGCTTCAGGATCTTGCCGCTCGGTCCCAGCGGCAGCGCGTCCACGAGCCACACCCGGCGCGGGTACTTGTAGGCCGCCACACGGTCCTTGACGTACTCCCGCAGGTCCTCGGGCGTCGCCTCCGCGCCGGGGCGCAGCACGACCGCGGCCGCGACCTCCTCGCCCAGCTCGGCGTGCGGGACGCCCACGACGGCGGCGAGGGCGACGGCCGGGTGCTCGTGGAGGACCTCCTCGATCTCCCGCGGGTAGACGTTGTAGCCGCCGCGGATGATCATGTCCTTCTTGCGGTCGACGATGTAGAGGTAGCCGTCCTCGTCGGCGCGGGCGAGGTCGCCGGTCCGGAGCCAGCCGTCCGGGATGGCCGCCTCGGTCTCCTCCGGGCGGTTCCAGTACCCCTTCATCAGGTTGGGACCTCGGACGGCGAGTTCACCGATCTCACCTGGGGCCACGTCCTGGCCCTTGTCGTCGAGGAGCCGTACCTCGACGTCGCGGATGGGGGTGCCGATGGAGCCGGCCTTGCGCGGCCGGTCGGGGTGGTTGAAGGTGACCACCGGGCTGGTCTCGGACATGCCGAAGCCTTCGAGGACGGGACAGCCGAAGCGCCGCTCGAAGCCGTGCAGGATCTCCACCGGCAGCGAGGCGCCACCGGAGATGCACATCCGCAGAGTGGAGACGTCCGCGTCCGAGGAGTGCTGGAGCAGCGCCGCGTACATGGTCGGCACGCCCTCGAAGACGGTGGCCCGCTCGCGGGCGACGGCCGCCAGGACGGCCCCCGGGTCGAAGCGCGGGATGAGGACGAGGGAGGCGCCGCTGCGGACGGCCGCGCTCATGGTGCAGATCTGCCCGAAGATGTGGAACAGCGGCAGGCAGCCCACCACCACGTCCTCCGGCGTCATCTCCTGGATGTGGACGGTGTTGACCTCGGTGTTGTGCCGGAGGCCGGCGTGGGAGAGGACGGCGCCCTTGGGGCGGCCGGTGGTGCCGGAGGTGTACAGCAGGACGGCCATGTCCTCGTCACCGGCGTCGGCGACCTCGGGCAGCGGCTCGTGCCGGGCCAGCGTGGCGGCGAACTCGGCGGGTTCGACGGCCGTGTGCCGCACTCCCGCGGCGGCCGCCCCCTGCGCGCCTTCGCCCGGAGCCTGGTACCACTCGAAGAGCCGCACGGCGCCGGAGTCGGCGAGGTGGAACTCCGTCTCCCGGGTCTTCAGGAGGGGGTTCATCGGAACGACGACCGCTCCGGCGCGGAGGACGCCGTAGTACAGCACGACGAACTCGGGGACGTTGGGCAGCATCAGCGCCACCCGGTCTCCGGGCCTGACCCCTTCGGACCTGAGCAGGGCGGCGGCGCGGGCACTGCGCTCGTCCAGCTCCGCGTACGTGATGACCTGCTCCCCCAGGCGCAGCGCGGGACGCTCGGGCTGCCGCGCAGCCGTCTCCACGAGGAACCCTGCCAGATTGGCCATGACCCGCCTCCGTTACACGGAATCGTCGAATGTTTACATCGCCGACATCTTGCAGCCGTGTGCGGCCCGGGCCTATGGCCGGTACGACAACGGATGGCCTTCCTGATTGTCCCCGGCCACAAATCGGCGGCGCTAAGCTGCGCGAATGATCCTTTCGGGTGTGGCGGCGACGCTTCAGGCAGGGCTTCCGGAACTGGGCGAGCGCATGGCACGGCGCATCCGCGCGGAGGTCGAGGCCTACGAGGACGAGTCACTGATCCCGCTGGAGTCCCTGCGCCGCTCCTGCACCGCCAACGCGGAGCTGATCCTCACGCACCTCCGCCTCGGCGGCACCCCGGACGCGAGTTCGGCCCGTGACACCGGCCGGCTCCGGGCCGAGCAGGGGGTACCGCTGGCGGACACGCTGCACGCGTACCGGATCGGCTCGCAGCTGCTGTGGACGGAGATCCTGGCCGAGGCCCGCGCCCGCCCCGAGATCTCCGACGGCCTCCTGCTGTCGGAGTCGACGGAGTTCTGGGCGTTGTCCGGTCTGTACGCCGAGTCGGTGGCGGTGGCCTACCGGGAGGCGGCCGCGGAACTCACCTCCCAGGGCCAGGCACGACGGTCCGCCCTGGTGGAGGCGCTGTTCACCGGGATCGTCACGGACCGCACGCTGTGGGAGACCGCCCGGGAACTGGGGCTTCCCGAGCACGGGCCCTATGCGGTCGCCGCGGCGAAGGCCGGCACGCCCGGCGAGGAACCGCTCACCGGAGCCGAGGCCGCGCTGCGCCAGGCGAACCTGCCGTCCGCCTGGCGGCTCCTGCCGGACCAGCAGCTCGCCCTGATCGCCCTGCCGACGGCGGCGGCGGAGGCCACGTGTCTGCGCGTCCTGCGCCGGACGCGTGCCCGCGTGGGGTTCAGTCCGCGTTTCCAGTCCCTGCGGGACACGCCGCAGGCCCTGCGCTTCGCCCGTCTCGCCCTGGCCGGGCTCGAAGGCAGCGGCCCCGGTGTGGCCCGCTTCGACGACAATCCGCTGGCCATGGTCGTCGCCGCGGCTCCGGCCGAGGCCGCGCACCTGATGGAGGTGGTGCTCCGGCCGGTGCTCGATCTTCCGGCCGCGGAACGGTCCCGGCTGCTGCGCACCCTGGAGCACTGGTTCGCCGCCGCCGGCTCGGCCGCCGACGCGGCCCGGAGCCTCTTCGTCCACCCGAACACCGTCCGCTACCGTCTGCGGCGCGTGGAGGAGCTGACGGGCCGCTCCCTCTCCGACCCGCGGGCGGCCGCGGACATCGGCGCGGCGCTCCTGGCGGTCCGCGATCAGAAGACCGGTTGAGTCATTCCCCGTCGATGATGTGCATCGCGGCTTCCTCGGCGGACGCGGCGCCGCCGTCTATGCCGAGGTCCCGGGCGTTCAGTTCGTGGCTGACGGGTCCCGTCCCCTCGTCCTCGGTCATCAGGCGGCCCGCGCGCCGGCCGCCGACCTGGTCGTCCAGGAGCTCGCCGTCGGTGTCCGTCGTGTCGCCGAGGCCGTCGCCGTCGAGGAGGGGGACCTCCGGCTCCTCCTCCGCCAGGCGCTCGTCGAGGGTCTCGCCGCGCTGCCGTTCGGCCGCGGTCACCCCCGCGTGCTCGGCGCCGAGGGGACGCTCCGGTGGCGAGTACCCCGCGTCGAGCGGGTCGCCGGCCGGCCCTTCCAGGGTGTCCTCGTAGTCCAGGACACCCGCGTCGTCCTGGACTTCGCTGCCGTCGGGCTGGTAGACGTCATCGCCCCACGTTTCCGTGTCGGTCATGTGGAACTCCGTTCCTCACCAGGTCCGCGACGGCTCCCGCCCGGCTTCACTCCTCCCGTTGGAAGTCGGCCTCCGCCCGCTCGTCGTCGAGGTCGGACTGGGCCTGTGCGTACAGGTCGTGCACGAAACTCCGAGCGGCCTCGGGCGAGATGCCGACGCCGAGCCGGAGCAACCGACCCGTCCACTGGCCGAGTGGGTCATCGGGTTCGGTCATGACGCCTCCTGAGCGGGAGTGCGGTCGATACCGGCTGCCGTGTCGGACGCGTGGCGGTCAGGACGGGGACCGGCCGGGCGCATTCGACGGGCGTCGAATCCCTGTTCTCCCTTCCATGGTCCCCGCCTGGGGTGCGAACGCAACCCGATGCGGTGGCTAGAGACAGGCCCTAGTCCACCCACCGCCGCAGCAGTTCCTCGCGCTGCGACGCGCGGGGCGACCCGCCCTCCCAGGCGCGGCCCCACTCCGACATCGCCGCCAGCGTCGTGGCCATCGTCGCGGCGCCCTCCGTGAGGCGGGACAGCAGGGCGCGGGAGAGCTCGACCTCGGTCGGGGTGTAGCCGACGGCCGCGGCCACGTACGCCTTCAGCTCGCGCGTGCCGTCCTCCGACTCCAGGCCCAGCGTCATCATCGGCGGGACCTCGCCCCCGAGGCCCGGGCCCAGGGTCATGGCGAGGTTCATCACCACCTCAAGGGCCACGTCCGTGACGACGCCGACCTGCCGCTTCAGGGACTTCACGGGGACGTCCGCCACCGTCAGGGCGTGTACGTCCTCCCAGAGGTGGAGGCCGGACTGCTCCTCGCCGAGGGCCACCACGCCGTCGGGGGTCAGGCGTACCCCGGGCGCCAGACCGGACGGCTTCGCGCCCACGTACACATCGCCCTCGGCGATCCAGAACAGGCCCACCATGGCCATGGCTTGCTCACTTCCCCCGACGGCAGCGCTCCGCCGCCGCGTGGCACATCAGAAAACGATCAGGTCGCCTTCCGGAACGCGCGCGAAGGCCGGGAAGTTCCCCTGCTATCGGCTGGTGGCCAGCCAGGCGCGGTAGCCGCGCAGGGCCACCCGCTGCTTCCGGTACTCGGAGACGAGAGCGATCGCCGGGTGCGTACCCGGCCTGGGCTCGCTGCCGCGGGCGAGGCGTCGCATCTGGTGGCGGACCTGTGCCATCCCGGCGGCCGAGGCGAGGGTCTTGTCCGACCAGGTCACCGGCGCGAGCCGGCGCTCGGCCTCGCGGTCGTTCCGCCAGCGGTCGGGCAGGTCCGGGGTGACGGCGAGGGCGGTGCCCATCCCGACGACGGCCACGCCGCTGTCGAGGACCTTCTCGGCCGTGGCGCGCCGGGTGATGCCGCCGGTGAGCATCAACGGAAGCGGACTGGTCCGCACCAGGTCCTCGGCCAGATCCAGGAAGTACGCCTCGCGGGCGCGGGTGCGGTCGTCGGCGGGGCGGCCGGCCCTCCCCTTGCTCTCGGCGGGGCGGCCGGTCCTCCCCGGACTCTCGGCGGGGCGGTCGGTCTCCCCCTGACTGTCGGCCGGTCGGCCGGCCATCGCCGGGCTTTCGTAGCTGCCGCCGGAGAGTTCGACCAGGTCCACGCCGAGCGGTTCGAGCAGCTCGATCACCTGGCGTGCGTCGTCGGCCTCGAAGCCGCCGCGCTGGAAGTCGGCGGAGTTGAGCTTCACCGCGACCGCGAAGGACGGCGAGACGACCGCGCGCACCGCGCGGACGACGTCGAGGAGCATCCGGGCCCGGTTCTCCAGGGACCCGCCCCACTGGTCGGTCCGCTTGTTGACGAGCGGCGACAGGAACTGTGACAGCAGGTAGCCGTGCGCGGCGTGGATCTCGACCCCGTCGAAGCCCGCCTGCTCGGCGCGGTGGGCCGTGACGGCGAACCGGGCCACGGTGTCCTCGATCTGCTGCGGGGTCATGGCGGTCGGCCGGCCGAACCGGCCGCTGTGCCTGCCCAGGTCGACGGCGACGTCGGACGGGCCCCACACGACGCCGGGCATGTCGGAGGCGACCTGGCGGCCGGGGTGGTTGATCTGCATCCAGATCGCGCCGCCGCCCGACTTCCCCGCCTCGGCCCACTGGGCGAAGGGCTCCAGGGGCGCGTGCTCGTCGAGTACGACTCCGCCGGGACCGGTCAGCGCCTCGGCGTGCACCATCACGTTGCCGGTGATCAGCAGCCCGGTGCCGCCGGCGGCCCATCGGCGGTACAGGGTCAGCAGCCGCCCGTCGGGAAGCTGGCCGTCGCCGGCCATGTTCTCCTCCATGGCCGCCTTCGCGATGCGGTTGTTCAGTGTCTGCCCGGAGCGCAGGGGCAGTGGCGCGAACAGGTCGCTGGTCATCCCGGTTCCCTCTTCCTTCTCCCCCGCCTACGATGTATGCACCACAAACATAAGCCCCGATGTAAGCAGCGCAAACATAAAAGAGTGTGACCTATGTCGCAAACCGGTACGTATCACCACGGCGATCTGCGCGCCGCCTGCCTGCGCGCCGCACGGGAACTCCTGGAGGAGGACGGCAGCGCGGGCCTTTCGCTGCGCGCGGTCGCCCGGCGGGCGGGCGTGTCGGCCACGGCCCCCTACCGTCACTACGCGGACCGGGACGCGCTCGTCTCCGCGGTCGCCGCGGACGGATACCGCGAGCTCGCCCAGCACCTGGCCGCGGCTCACCCCGCGCCCTCCACGCCCGACGACCTGGCGGCCGTCGCCGTCGTCTACGTACGGTTCGCCCTCGACCACCCCGCGCTGTTCCGGGCGATGTTCGCCGAGCCCTGCGATCCGACCAGCGAGGAGCGGGTCGCCGCGACCGGCGTCATCACGGAGTACGTCCGCGGCATCGTCCGCGACACGTTCCCCGGCGCGGACGAGACGGGCCCCCTCCCGACGACCGTGTGGGCGCTCGTCCACGGCCTGGCGTTCCTGCACCTCGACGGCAAGCTGGACGCCTCCTCCCCCGAGGTGGTCGCCGGACAGGTGAAGGCGGCGGTGTCCGCCCTGTTCACCGCCTCACCTGCGCTGCGAGCGGCGGAGGGATAACCGGTTGCCCAGGAGCCGCGCACATGGTTCCCATGGTCACCATGAACACGCCATCATCTCCGTCCGAAGCCCGGCACACGCACGGCTCGCCCCTCCGCCTGGGTGCGCTCGTCCCGCTCACCTGGCCCGGCTGGGTCGAGGCGGGCCGGCACCTGCTCGCGGGCCTGGAACTGGCCGTGCGCGAGATCGACGACGCGGGCGGGATCGACGGCAGGCCCCTGGAGCTCGTGGTCCGGGACACCGCGGCCGACCCCGAGCGGGCCGCCGCGGCCGTGGACGAACTCGCGGACCTCGGCGTGGCCGCCGTGGTGGGTGAGTACCACAGCGTCGTCGCCCGCGCCGCCGCCGCCCGGGCCGTCGCGCTCGGCGTGCCCTTCCTCTGCTCGTCGGCGGTGCTCGACGCGCTCACCGAGGAGCCGACGGAGTGGGTCGCCCGCCTGGCACCGGCCCAGTCGCGCGGCTGGCGGATCTACGCGGACTTCCTCCTCGCCTCGGGCCGGTCCCGGATCGCCGTGGCCACGCAGCCGAGCGTCTACTGGGCGACCGGCACCCGCGTCCTGCGGGACCACCTGGCGGCCCGTGGCGGCAGCGTCGTCGAACTCGACGCCACGGCGCTGACCCCCGAGGCCCTGTGCGACGCGCTCGTCGAACACGGCGCCACGGCACTCCTCCTGCTGGTCGGCAGCCCGGAGCCCGCGGTGCCGATCGTCCGGGCCGTACGGGGCGACCGGCGGCTCGCGGAGCTGCTGGTCGGCGCTCCGGCCGGGCAGCCGGAGTTCGCGGGATGGTCCGCGGCGCTCGGCGAGGACGGCGCCGGGATCCCGTTCCTGCGCTATCTGCCCGAGCGGTTCGGACCGCTGGGCGAGCGCGTCGGGAAGGAGCTCGCCGAGCGCTTGGGCGAGGCGCCCTCCTTCGTCGCCTTCGAGGGCTGGGACACGATCACCGTCCTCGCCGAGGCGCTGCGCACCCACGGCACGGACCGGGCGGCCGTCGCCGCGTCCTGGCCGCACGTGACCGCCGAGGGCACACGGGGTCCGATCCGCTTCTCCCGCGCGCCGGGCATCGGCGTGTGGCAGTGGACGTGGGCCCCGATCCAGGTCGTCGACCGGGACCCGGCCCAACCCGACCGCTTCCGGGTCCTCCACGCCGGCTGAGGAATCCGCTCGCCGGCTTGGCGGGTGCGCGATGCCAGGCCGCTTCCCCGTGCCCCCCGGAGCGTAAAGCCGACCACCGCGGGTTCATGAACGCCTGCCGCGAGCTCGGCGCCGAGCTGGTCCTCGGCCCCGGCGACAAGGACCACGGCACCCACGTGCACTGTCAGTGGTGACAGGCCGAGGGAGGCCGGGAGGGCCTCAGGCGTGCGCGCGTCGTAGGTGCAGGTGGCCGTCGCGGGGGAAGGCGGGCGGCGACGCGGGCAGGATGCTGTCGAAGTCGTACTTGGTCTTCTGCGCGACCCGGCACGACGCCGGGTTGTCCACCTGGTGCAGGAGTTCGAGACGCTCGAGCCCGTCGGCTTCGAAGGTGTCGAAGGCCCAAGCGGTGAGGGCCTCCAGGGCGCGGGGGGCCACTCCGCGCCCACGGGCGCGCGCCGCGGTCCAGTAGCCCACCTCCGCCGCCGCCTTGCCGGGGGCGGCCTCCTTGAGGACCACGCTGCCCACCAGGTGTCCGCGGACCGAACCCGCTGGTTCCTCCAGGACGGCGAAGCCCAGGCGGTCGCCCGCCGCCCAGCCCCGTCGCTGGGTTTGCACCCACTGTGCCGCCTGGGCTTCGTCGTCCACGCCGGAACTCGCCCACAGGTGCAGTCCCGGATCCCGGCTCACCTCGATGAGTGCGGCGACGTCCTCCAGGTGCCAGGGCCTGAGGACGAGTGCGGGAGCGGCCGGCGTCGCGGCCGCGTGAAGGACGACGGGGGCATTCATGAACTGATCATATGCAGCGGCCTCTTCACCCGGTGCCGGCCCGGTCGGAGTCGCTGCGCAGGACGCAGAACTCGTTGCCCTCGGGGTCGGCGAGGACCGCCCAGCCCGAGCCGTCGGGATTCCGGTGGTCCCCGACGAACGTGGCGCCGAGGCCGAGGAGTCGCTCCACCTCCTGATCGCGCGAGGTCGAGGGACGCAGGCACAGATGGAGCCGGTTCTTGACCGCCTTCGGCTCGGGCACCTGGTTGAAGTACAGCACCGGGCCCTCCGCGAGGAGCACCCGCGTCTCCCGGGCGCCGGGCCGGTCCTCCGGGTCCAGCGGACGGCCCGTCACCGCACTCCAGAACCGCGCCAGCTCATAGGGATCCGCACAGTCGATCGCCACGTTCTGCAGTACCGAAAACATGAGTGCGAGCCTATGCCGTGGCGGTCTTGGCCCGCTCGTCGGCGCCCGGCTCCGCCCCGGTGGGTCGCGGGAGCCACCGCAGAGCGATCAGGCCGAGTACGAGGTGCAGGACGGCGGCCACGGCGGCGGCCACGCGCATACCGACAGTCCCGGCCACCGCCTGGAGATCTGCACCCCCGACGACGCCGCGTCCGCGGACGTGCTCGTCGCCCTGCGCCGACGGGTGCACACGGGCGGTGCGCTAAGATCACGTATGGCGTCATGGAAGTCAACGCCTGTGCCTCACCGCGGGATTCGGGTCTGTCGTGCCTCCGCCGTCGATTCGGCCGCACGTGTCGGCACTGCCCTCGCCGGGCGCGCCCGCTTCCGGGATTCCGGAGCGCCTTCTTCCGTCAGTGCGCTACCGGCCGGCATCGATCCGCACTGCCCGTACGAGCCCCGCCGTCCCGTCGTGGAACGGTGTGCAGGCTCCTTGCTGGAGACGATGTGAAAATCCTTCCCGAGATCTCTCGTACCCTGAGTGAGTACCTCCTCATCCCCGGCCTGACCACAGAAGACTGCACACCGGACAATGTGGATCTCGGGGCGCCGCTGGTGCGTCACCGGGTCGGTGAGGAGCCGGGAATCCGGATCGCCACCCCCATGGTGAGCGCCATCATGCAGGCGGTCTCGTCGCCGACGCTCGCGGTGGCGCTCGCGCAGGTCGGCGGGCTGTCGTTCGTCCATCAGAACCAGCAGGTCGAGGAGCAGGCCGCGGACGTGCGGGCGGTGAAGCGGCACAAGGCCGGCTTCCGGACCTGTGAGGTCATCGTGGCCCCGACGACGCCGCTCGGCGAGGTCGCCCGGCGGCTGGCCGACACCGAGCAGGGCGTGGCGGTGGTCACGCACGGCGGTGACGTGGACGGCGAGTTCCTCGGGATCATCAGCCTCGACGACTTCCATCTGGAGCGTCACGGGGCGTCCGAGACCGCCGGCAACCGGATGCGGGGCCGCGACGGCCTGGTCACCGCGCCGGCCACGGTCTCCCTGTCCGAGGCCAACGAGCTGATCTGGCAGCACCATCTGGACGTCCTGCCCGTCCTGGAGGACGGCCGGGTCGTCTCCCTCGTCCTCAAGCGGGACTACCAGGCCCACAAGACGTACCACCGGGCGAGCGTGGACGCCGAGAAGCGGCTGCGCGTGGGCGCCGGCATCAACTCCCGTGACTACAAGGACCGCATCCCCGCTCTGGTGGAGGCCGGCGCGGACGTGCTGTGCCTGGACTCGTCCGACGGCTACTCCGTCTACCAGGCGAAGACCGTCGAGTTCGCCCGGGAGACGTACGGCGACGACGTCCATGTGGGTGCGGGGAACGTCGTGGACGGGCGGGCCTTCCGGTACCTGGCCGACGCCGGCGCGGCGTTCGTGAAGGTCGGGATCGGCGGCGGTGCCATCTGTACCACCCGGGCACAGAAGGGCATCGGCCGCGGCCAGGCCTCCGCGCTGCTCGACGTGGTCGAGGCGCGGGACGCCTACGCCCAGGAGACCGGGGTGTACGTGCCGCTGTGCTGCGACGGCGGTCTGCTCAACGACTCGCACATGGCGATGGCCCTGGCGATGGGCGCCGACTTCATCATGCTCGGCCGCTACTTCGCCCGCCTCGACGAGAGCCCGTCGCGGAAGATGCAGATCGGCGGCCAGTGGTACAAGGAGTACTGGGGCGAGGGCTCGCGGCGCGCGCAGAACGCGGCTCGTTACGGTCAGCGCGGCCAGATGGTCTTCGAGGAGGGCGTCGACGGCTATGTGCCGTACGCGGGCAGCCTCTACGACAACGTGGAGCGGACCCGGGCGAAGCTCACGTCGACGATGATCAGCTGCGGTTCGACGAACCTGCGGGACTTCCACCGCGACGCGGTGCTGGTTCCGGTGTCCGCCGAATCCTTCAAGCAGACCGGTGCCGAGGTGCAGTTGCGCCGGCCGACCATCGACTCCGGCGAGTGATCCGACCGGCCGGGGCGGCGACCCGCCCCGGCCGGTGTGGACGAGGGCCGAAAAGGCCGGGCGTTGTCGGCGTCGTGCCGTGCAGGATGGTCTCCGTGAGCCCCTTCTTCGATTCGTCCACGCCCCGTCCCGTCCTGCTCGGCCGGTACCCGCTCTGGGACGAGGCCCTCGCCCTCGTCAACCGGGACCTCGCGGCGACCTTGCCGGACCAGGAGCCCCTGCGGCTGCTGGAAGCGCCCGTGTACGGGGAGGCCGAGAACGTCCACGTGGCCATGGCCAACGGCGAGTGGCACGGCAACTTCCTGGAGCCGGAGTCGGCGGACGATCCCGTGCACGCGCTCGCGGCCGTCGCCGACGCCGCGCAGGACACCGTCACCGAGCTTCTCTGGCAGGCATGGCCGCTGTGCGCAGAGCACGGGCTCGGCATGCATCTGCACGAGGTGGACGGGCAGCCGTCCTGGTGGTGTGCGGGCGGGCGCACCCCGCACGATCCCGCGCACGTCCGGGCTGCCGTGGGCGCTCTCGACACCCTCGTCCACCCGCACCGGCCGAACCGCAAGCGCCGGCGTCAGCCCGGCCTCCGGGATGGCTAGGCTGTCGATCATGAAGCCCGCCCTGCCCCACGACGCGACCCCCCGGCCCGCCCTCCTCGACGCGGTGGAGCTGACCTCCGATCCTGGTCTGCGGGAACGGTTCGTCGAGTCGGCCCACCGGATCCTCGCGGACCTGGTCCGTGGCGGGGCCGCGCTGGGCTGGGTCGAACCGCCCTCGCCGGACGAGGTGGCGGAGCTCTTGGACCATGTCCTCGCCGCCGTACGGGCCGGGGACGGGGCCCTCCGGGCCACCTACGTCGACCGTCGGCTCGTCGGTTTCGGATACTGGCTCCGCTACGCGCGGCCGACGCATCGACCGCACGCCGACCTCGAGAAGCTCGCGGTGGACAGCGCCGCCCAGGGCCTCGGCGTCGGCCGGGCGCTGACCGTCGCGCTGATCGCCGACGCCCGGGAGGCGGGGATCGAGGTCCTCACCCTGGACGCCCGCGGCGACAACACCAACGCGCTGCACCTCTACCGGACGCTGGGCTTCACGGAGTACGGCCGGCTGCCCGACTTCGTCGCGGTCGGCGAGCGCCGCTACGACAAGGTCTTCTACATGCTGGACTTCCGCCGGCAGGACTGAGCGGGGTCGACCGCGGCACCCGACCCCCTACTCGGGTACGACGGCGCCTTGGCACCGTGGTGTGACGTGCTCGACGGAGGCTTCCCCTACTCTCCGGGCGTCGGCAGCGGCCGGCGATCACGAGAACGGGGACAGGCCATGTCATTCCTTGCCGCACGGCGCGCTCGCAACTCGCGGTCCTCGGGCTCCGCTTCGCCCGCGCGCACCGCGCGATTCGCGCGCCGGGTGGGGTATGCCGCGGCGCTGCTTCCTGCCTCGGTGGTGACGGTCGGGGCGGTCGTGGCCGGGCGGTCGGACTGGGCACGCGCGTGGTGGGCCCGGGTCGACGCGCCGGATCCGGCACTGCCCGCCGCGTCCCGGCGGCCCGGCGCGGGGCGCCTGCTCGCGCACGCGCTGGTGTGCGTGCCGCTGGGGCTGCTCGCCCTCATCCCCGTCGGCATCGAGGTCCTGTTCGTGCTGCGCGGGGTGCTGTACGGGCTCGTCGACCAGGGCCCGTACGACCATTCCTGGGGCGGCCCGACCATGGCGGGGGCCTGGATCACGCACTTCCTCGTCGCCCTGCCGTTCGCGGCCGCCGGCCTGGGCGCCCTCTGGCTCCTCGACCGGCTGCGCTCGCGACTGGCGGGCCAACTGTGGGGGCGCAGGGTGGGGGCGGGTCCCGTGTTCGCCCTCCTGGTGTCGTCGGCTGCCGGCGTCCTCCTGGTCATCGCCTGGATCCACCAGCTGTGAATCCGCAGGCGCGCACCTGCCGCCCTCCGGCGCGGAGCAGGACGTGCCGGCCCGAACCGCGCCCGGAACGGGCGCCGTTCGATCGGGCGCCTTCAGTGCTTCACACGGAGCAGCAGCTTGCCCGTGGAGGTGCGGCCGCCCAGGAGCCGATGGGCTTCGGCCGCTTCGGCCAGGGGGAACTCGGCGGTGACGGGGAGGGTCACCGCCCCCTCCGAGACCGCGCGCAGGGCTCGCTCGGTGAGGGCGCGGGAGGCGGCGGGTGCCGTCTGCGCGAGTGCCAGGACCGAGAAGCCCGCGACGGCGTGCCCCTGGCCGTACAGCTCGGGCTGACCGACCTGCCACGGCGCGCCGCCGCCGGCGTTGCCGAAGGAGACGAGGCGTCCGAAGGGGGACAGGGCGCTCAGGCCGCGGCGCAGGGTGTCCCCGCCGACGGGGTCGAGGACGAGGTCGACTCCCCTGCCGCCGGTGGCCCGCCGGACGTCCTCGGCGAAGGTGTCGGGCCCGAAGACCTCGTCGTAGCCGTACTTCAGGGCGTACGCGGCCTTCGCCTCGGTGGACGCCACGCCGTACACGGCGCCCGCGCCCGCCGCCCGGGCCAGCTGGCCGACGGCGGTACCAATGCCGCCCGCCGCGCCGTGCACCAGGACGCTCTCCCCGGCGCGGAGCCGCCCCACCTCGTGGATCAGGGCGTGCGCGGTGGGCAGGACCGTGGGGAGCGTCGCCGCGGTCCTCAGGTCGAGGCCCTCGGGGAGCGGGAAGACGGACTCGGCCCGGGCGAGGACCACTTCGGCGTATCCGCCCCCGCCGACGAGGGCGGCGACCTCCTGGCCGACCTCCAGGCCCTCGACTCCCACTCCGACCGCGAGGACGTGTCCGGATACCTCCAGGCCGGGGCGGTAGGGCAGTTCCTCGACGCGGTATCCCTCGGCGCGCGCCTTGACGTCGGCGAAGTTCACCCCCGCCCAGGCGACGTCGATGGCCACCTCCCCCGGGCCCGGCCGGGGTGTCGTGGCCTCGACGAGCCGCAGCACCTCGGGACCGCCGTACTCGTGGAATTCGATCGCGCGCATGGACGAACCACCCTTCAGGCAGAGCTCGGACGGAGAGCTCGAACGGAGTGTTCAACGAGAAGCGAACACCCGCACTGTATGATGGTCATCGAACATTGGGCAAGCGAGCGGTCGCGACGAAGGGATGAGGCGGGATGCCGGAGCGAGAGGGAGGCGCGGGCCATCGTGCGGCACCCGTGCACACGCACCCCGAGGACGTCGAACTCCTCACCGCGCTGTCCGCGCTCGCGGACCCCGTACGCCTCCAGCTGATCCGCGAACTGGCCGCCCAGCCCGACTGGACGCTCAGCTGCAGCAACTTCGACGTCCCCGTGGGCCGGGCCGCCAAGAGCCACCACTTCACCGTCCTGCGCGGCGCGGGTCTCGTCGAGCAGCGCGACCAGGGCCCGAAGCGGCTCAACCGCCTCCGCCGCGAGGAGTTCGACGCCCGCTTCCCCGGACTCCTCGCCCTCACCCTGCGCGCCGACGACTCGGACTGAGCGCCCTCACGCGGTGGTCCGACGCGCGTACACCTCGATCTCGATCTTCATACGCGGGTCGGCGAGCCCGCACATCAGCATCGTGGCGGCCGGCCTGACCTCGCCGAAGGCCCGGCGCAGCGCGGGCCAGCAGGGCTCGAAGTCGGCGCGGTCCGGCAGCAGATAGCGCACGCGGACCACGTCGGCGAAGGAGCACTCCGCCTCCCTGAGCGCGGCCTCGACGTTGCGCAGGCACTGCTCGGCCTGTTCGACCACGTCCTCGGAGATCGTCATCGTGGTGTAGTCGAATCCGGTCGTCCCGGAGACGTGGACCCAGTCGCCGTCGATCACGGCGCGGGCATAGCCGATCTGCTCTTCGAACGTGGAGCCGCTGAGGAGGGAACGTCGCTCTGTCATGCGCCGAACGCTAGGTGACCTGCGAGGATACGTCTAATACGCGATCTGGTGTGGAGTGATATCACTGAGCGTATGGACCGCCCCGACATCCCCCTCGCGCAGCTGTACGCCTTCGTCGTGCTCGCCGAGGAGCTCCACTTCGGCCACGCCGCCACCCGCCTCGGCATCGCCCAGCCGCCCCTGAGCCAGCAGATCCGCCGCCTGGAGGACAAGGTCGGCCACCCGCTGTTCAGCCGCGAACCCGGCCGGATCGCCCTCACCCCGGCGGGGCGGGAACTCCTCCCCGCGGCCCGGCACGCCCTCACGGGCCTGGCGGACGGCCTCGCCGCGGCCCGGGAAGCCGGCAGCGGGAGAGCGGGCAGGCTGCGCATCGGATTCGCCGCATCCCTCGCCCTGACCGTCCTGCCCGGCCTGCTCCGGACCTTCCACGAGCGCTTCCCCGCCGTGCGCCTGGACATCCAGGAGATGACCACGGCGCCCCAACTGGCCGCGCTGCGCGAGCGGACCATCGACGTGGGGCTGCTGCGCGAACCACCCGCCGATGACGCGGCACTCGGCTTCGCCACCGTACTGACCGAACCGTTCGTGGCGGTCCTGCCGTCGGCGCATCCTCTCGCACGGCAACGGACCATGCGGATCGGGCAGTTGGCCGACCTGCCCTTCGTCCTCCTGCCTCGTGCGGTCGGCCCGTCGCTGTACGACCAGATCGCCGGCCTGTGCGCTGCTGCGGGCTTCACGCCCGAGGTGGTGCAGCACGCCGTGGAGTGGCAGACCGTCTGCGCCCTGGTGGAGACCGGTCTGGGCGTCTCGCTGGCTCCGGAGAGCGTCCGCCGCATCCGCCTCAAAGGGGTCGCCTACCGCAGGATCGATCCCGACGCCCCGCGGACACGCGTCGCCGCCGCCTGGCGCAAGGACACCCAGAACCCCCTGATCCCACGCCTGTTGGAGGTGCTCGGCACCGGTCCGGAGCAGAGGCCTTGAGCGGGTGTCACCATCCGCCTTCGAAGAACGCCAGCAGCGCCGGCCGGGGGTCGGCCGCCGTGGTCGTGTTCGCCACCGCGACCACGACCGCGAACAGCGCGACGAGCGCCCAGAGGACACCGAACGACCCGAGCGTGCGCCTCGTCCGCCGGTCGGTCGGCGCCGTTCTCCTGAACCTCTTCCAGGACAGCGCGCTCAGGACGACGAGGCCGACCGCGACGGTGGCGGCGATCACGGCCATCGCCTCGTGATAGCGGGCGAAATCGCCGACCATCGCGTCGAGAGCGGGCGGATCCTGGTCACCCGCACTCGGGGTGACGGCCAGGCGGCCTCCGACCTGGGCGAGGACGCCGGCGAGTTCGCCTTCGGCCGCACCGGTGGGCAGCATCGGCAGGAGGGAGGCGAAGGGCGCCGCGGCACCCTGGACATTGGCCATCACCGCGGCCAGCGAGAGCAGCGCGAGCAGAGTCGTGAGCACGCCTCCCGCGGCGAGCGAGAGCCTCTTCGCTGCCCCGAGGCCTTCGGCCTTGAGGAAGGCCTTCCAGAGCAGCACGCCCAGGGCGATGAGCACGAACAACAGCATCGCGGCGATCACGCCCTTGACGACGTGATAGCGGGACCAGTAGTCGACGATCCTGTCCAGGTCCGGTGGGTAGTGCCGTTCCCCCGCCCTCCAGTACGCGACGAACGCCTCGCGGAAGGCCCCGGTGAGCTCCCCCGCCTCCCCAAAGTCGTCCGCCGGGCCGGTCGCCGCCAGCGGGCGCGGGGCGAGGACGAAGGCGGCGGCGAGGGCCAGGACGGCGCCGACGAGGGCGGCGAGGGCGCGGCCGTGGAGGGCCGCCGGTCGCGACGGGGCTGCGGAGCCCGTCCGCAGGGGTGCTGCTGTCATGCCGACCACGCTCGCGCACGGACGCCGCCCCGTCACCGGAGCAGGCCGGAGCCCGGAAGGTGGGGACAACCCCACCCCCGAAGGCGTCGAATCCGGCCGTCGTCGTCCCTTCCAGCAGTCATCCCTTCAGGTAGCTGAGGACGGCGAGCACCCGGCGGTGGTGGGCGTCGTCGGGCAGCAGGCCGAGCTTGGCGAAGATGTTGCCGATGTGCTTCTCCACCGCGCTGGCGGTCACCCCCAGCTGTCGGGCGACGGCCGCGTTGGAGGAGCCCTCGGCCATGAGGCCCAGGATCTGCCGTTCCCGTGCGGTCAGCGCGCCGAGGGCGTCGTCGCGGCGCCGCTCCGCGAGGAGCTGGGCGACGACCTGGGGGTCGAGTACGGTCGCGCCGCGGGCGACCCGGTCCAGCGCGTCGAGGAACTCGTCGACCCTGGCCACCCGGTCCTTGAGGAGGTAGCCGACCGCGCCGCACCCGTCGGCGAGCAGCTCGCCCGCGTAGGACGCCTCCACGTACTGGCTGAGCATCAGCATCGGGGCCCCGGGGAGCCGTGAGCGGGCGTCGACGGCCGCGCGCAGCCCTTCGTCCCGGTGGGTCGGCGGCATCCGTACGTCGACGACCGACACGTCCGGGCGGTGGGCGAGGACCGCCGCGACCAGGGAGGGCCCGTCACCGACCGCGGCCACGACCTCGTGCCCGTCCTCGACGAGCAGACGGACCAGGCCCTCCCGCAGCAGCACGGAGTCGTCGGCCACGACGATCCGCAGCGGACCGCGGGACGCGGGGTCCGCCGGCGGCCGGCGCGCTCCGTCGTTCGGGGTCAGCAGCACGGCAGCTCGGCGGCGATCGTCGTCGGGCCCCCGGAGGGACTGTCCACGTGCAGCCGGCCGCCGACGGCGCGCAGCCGCTCGTCCAGGCCCCGCAGGCCGTACCCCTTGCCCGGGTGCGCGCCGCCCACCCCGTCGTCCGTGACCCAGACCCTCAAGGTTCCCTCGCTGTGGTGTAGTCCGATGGAGCAGCGGTGCGCGTGGCTGTGCTTGGCCACGTTGGTCAGAGTCTCCGCGATCACGAAGTAGGCGGCGGTCTCGACGGCGGGGTCGGGCCGGTGGCCGAGGGGCGCGGTGTCGAGTGCGGCGGGGACGGTGGAGCGGGCGGCGAGGGCGGTGAGCGCCTCGTGCAGGCCGCGGTCGACGAGGATCGGCGGGGCGATGCCGCGGGACAGGGCCCGCAGTTCCTCCAGCGCCTCCCGGGTCTGGACGATCGCGTCGGCGAGGGCCGCCCTGGCCGTCTCCGGCCGGCTGTCGAGGTGGCGCACGGCCCGCCCCAGTTCCATGGCGAGGCGGACGAGGCGCTGCTGGGGCCCGTCGTGGATGTCGCGTTCGAGGCGGCGCAGTGCGGCCGCCTCGGCGGTGACCGCCGCGAGGGTCTGGGCCCGGGCGGTGTCCCGTTCGCGTGCGAGTCCGCTGATCCTGCGGTGCAGGGCGGAGGCGTCGGAGAGCAGTGCCTGTCCCAGACCGGCCTGCGCCGTGGCGCACGCCCGGGTCACGAGCGGGAGCGTGAGGAGCAGCGCGAGGCCGACGGCGGTCCCGAAGAGGGCCCGGTCCGTCGGTGACGACAGGCCGAGGCTCACGCTGATGTGGGAGGGGGCGCTGCCCGCGGTCAGCGCCAGGGGCCGCAGCGATCCGGGCGGCGCGTCCTCGTAGCGCAGGGCGCAGGTGACACAGGCGAGTCCGACGAACCACCACAGCGCCGTCAGGAGCGAGGTGACCAGGACGACGGGGAGGACCAGCAGCGCGTGGGCGGCGTCGAGCCACGGGACGGGAGCCGACGCGGCGTCACCGCCCTCCCGTCCCCCGGCTGCCGACGCGGCGTCACCGCCCTCCCGTCCCCCGGCTGCCGGACGTACCCGGGCGATGCGCCACCGCTCCAGGTCGGCGCACCACCGGGCCGGGGCCAGGGCGCGGGCCACGACCGGTGAACCGGACGGCAGCAGCAGACCGGCCGTCGCGGCGAACAGCCCGCCGAGTGCCGGCAGGAGTCCGGCGGCGGCGGTCACCGGAGCGGTGAGCAGGTAGAGCGACCGCACGAGCGTGGCCCCTCCCGCGTGCAGGAGCCCCCTCGTAGCCGGTCGCCACCGACTTCCCGCGGCGGAGGAGTACGACATGGCCATGCGCCCCAAGCTAGTACGAGCGCCGTGCGCGCGACGAGCCCGCCGGGGGCGTCCGCCTCGCGTCAGCCGACGCGGTCGGAGGCCGTGACCCGGTGGGCCTCCAGGCCGGGTGTGGCGAGCAGGTCGGCGATCAGGTCCTCGGATCCGCAGACGTACGTGCTGACCAGGTCGACATCTCCGCCCACGCACCAGGCGCCGTCCCGCGGCCACCACAGGTCGGGGAGTTCGGCGAACTCGTCCAGGAGTTCCGGGGACACGGCGTCGGCCAGCGTCCCCGACAGCAGGATCTCGTCCCTGCCCGGGGTCGGGAAGGTGGGGTTCCCCTCCCAGTCCCAGCGGCCGTAGCCGTCCCACAGCCCGTACCAGCACTGGTCCGGCGTGCCCGTGTGGCGCGCGAGGACCGGGATCAACGTCCGCGCGACCCCACCGGGGGTGGGGCCTTCGGCGGGGTGCTCGTCCCAGACGCCGGGCAGGCCGTACTCGTGCAGGTTCTGGTAGAACCGCTCGGCGCCGATCACCTCGTGCCAGTCCGTCAGCGCCTCGACCCGCCGTCCGTAGGCGGCGGCCGCGGTGTCCCAGCGGACCGGCTGCTCGTCGAGGGCGGCGGGGTGCAGCACGCGCGCGTAGGCCGGGAAGCCGGGCGCGGCGACGCCGGCGACGGTGCCGAAATCGCCGTACCCGGGGCGGCGTTCGGTGAGGCGGCGGGCCGGCCCGAGGTCGTCGGTCACGACGCGCAGGCGTCCGTACAGTGCGGGACCGGGTTCACTGCCCGATCGGATCCATCCGTCCATGCGCACAGTCTGTCCCGTGGGTCCCCTTCGTCCAGCACGCTGTGGCCCGGCACGGTCGATGACCCGTTCGCGGGCGTCGCGTTGCCGGGTGGGGGCGCCGGGCGGGGTTACGGTCGGCGGCATGGTTGGTGATCGTCAGGGGTGGCTCCGGTGTCTGCTCGCCGGGGCCGTGTTCGTCGTGGGGATGACCGGCACCACGCTGCCGACCCCGCTCTACCCGCTCTACCAGGAGAAGTTCGGGTTCTCCGAGTTGACGGTGACCGTCGTGTACGCGGTGTACGCCTTCGGGGTCATCGGCGTGCTGCTCCTCGCGGGCAACGCCTCGGACACGGTCGGCAGACGGCCGACGCTGCTGTGGGGCCTCGGCTTCGCGGGCCTGAGCGCCGTCTGCTTCCTGTCCGCCGACGGGCTGGCGTGGCTGTACGCGGGCCGGCTGCTCTCGGGCCTGTCGGCCGGCCTGTTCACCGGGGCGGCCACCGCGTACGTCATGGACCTCGCCCCGCCCGGCGGCCAGTCCCGGGCGACGCTCGTGGCGACGGCCGCCAACATGGGCGGCCTGGGCTGCGGGCCGCTGCTCGCCGGCCTGCTCGCCGAGTACGCCTCCGAACCGCTGCTGCTCCCCTTCGCCGTCCACCTCGCGCTGGTGGCCGTATCCGTCGTCGTCCTGCTGCGGCTGCCGGAGACCGTGCGGGACCCGCGCCCGCTGACCGCCGTGCGGCCGCAATGGCCGGCCCTGCCCGCGCAGGTCCGGCCGGTGTTCCTGCCGGCGGCCATCGCGTCCTTCGCGGGCTTCGCGCTGTTCGGGGTGTTCACCTCGGTCAGCCCCGCCTTCCTGGCCCGGTTCCTGCACGTGGACAACCACGCGGTGAGCGGTCTGATCGTCGCGCTGGCCTTCTTCGCCTCCACGGCCGGCCAGCTGGCCGTCGGCCGCATCGGGGTGCCCCGGTCCCTGCCGCTGGGCTGCGCCGTGCTCTTCGCGGGTCTTGCGTTCCTGGCGGGGGCGCTCTCCACCGAGCTGCTCGCGCTCGTGGTCCTCGCCGCCGTCGTCGGCGGAGTCGGCCAGGGGCTCTCCTTCCGCGCGGCGCTGTCCGCCGTCGCGGCGGCCGCGCCGGTGGAGCAGCGTGCGGCGGTGATCTCGACCCTGTTCGTGGTGGCGTACACGGGCATCTCGATCCCGGTCATCGGCGTCGGCCTCCTGTCCGAACCGCTCGGCCTGGAGCAGGCGGGCCTGGTGTTCACCGGATGCATGCTGCTGCTCGTCACCTCGGCGGCCGTGTATCTGCTGCGCCGGCCGGTGCGGACGGAAGCGGTGTGACGGCGGAGGCGCCAGGGGGGTCTACGGCCTACGGGGAAGCCGGACCGTGACGAGGAGTCCGCCGCCGGGGCGGGGGGCCAGGTCGAGGGTCCCGTCGTGGGCGCGGACGATGCTGTGCACGAGGGCGAGGCCGAGGCCGACACCGGCGTGCTCGTCGGTGCGTACGCGTTCCGTTCCGCGTCGGAAGGGTTCGGTGAGGGTCGGCAGCAGCTCCGGAGGCACCGGTTGGCCCGTGTTCTCGACCCGTACCACGCTCGCCTCGTCCTGCGTCCCGGTGTGGACCGTCACGGTGCCGCCGGCCGGGAGGTTGTGGACGACGGCGTTCTGGACGAGGTTCGTGACCAGGCGCAGCAGCAGCTCGGCGGAGCCGCTGGTCCGGGCGGCCTCGCCGGTGACGTCGAGGGTGATCCGGCGCTGTTCGGCGAGGGGGAGCAGGGTTTCGGCGGCCTCTTCGGCGACGAGGGAGAGGTCGACGCTCTCGCGGGTGAAGGTGCCGCGGTCGCTGCGGCTGAGCAGGAGGAGCGCTTCGGTGAGGTCGATCGCCCGGGTGTTGACGGCTTGCAGGCGTTCGATGAGTTCGTCCCGGTCCCGCGTGGGGTCCTTGCGGGCGACGTCGAGGAGCGTGCGCGAGACGGCCAGCGGGGTGCGCAGTTCGTGGGAGGCGTTCGCGGCGAAGCGCTGGTGCTCGGCGACGTGGGACTCGAGTCGTTCGAGCATCGCGTCGAAGGCGTCGGACAGTTCGCGGAACTCGTCCCGGCGGCCCTTCATGCGGATGCGGTGGGACAGCGATCCGCTTCCCGCCGTCCGCGCCGCGGCCGTGATCCGGTGGAGCGGTGCGAGCATCCGGCCGGCGAGGATCCACCCCCCGACGAGGCCGAACACGAGCAGGAAGGCCATGGCCACGGCCGCGGCGGGGGCGAAGGTGTGCACGAGCAGGTAGCGGTTGGGCGAGATCCCCAGAAGCCCCTGCGAGTTGTCGGGTACGTAGCGCAGCAGGAACCCCCACACCACGGCCAGCATGAGGGCGCCGGCGACGGCGAGGAATCCGGCGTAGCTGAGGGTGAGTTTCAGGCGGGCGCTGAGCCCGGGGCGCCTATCCATGCGAGCGGGATTCGATGCGGTATCCGACGCCTGGCACGGTGGCGATGATCCAGGGTTCGCCGAGGCGTTTGCGCAGGGCGGAGACGGTGATGCGTACGGCGTTGGTGAGGGGGTCGGCGTTCTCGTCCCAGGCCCGTTCGAGGAGCTGTTCGGCGCTCACGACACCGCCCTCGGCGGCGACGAGGACTTCGAGGACGGCGAACTGCTTGCGGGTGAGCGCGACGTAGCGTCCGTCGCGGAAGACCTCCCGGCGGAACGGGTCGACCCGGAGGCCCGCGACCTCACGGACCGGGGGCCGGGAGTACGAGCGCCTCCGGTCGAGGGCCCTCAGCCGCAGGACGAGCTCGCGCAGGTCGAACGGCTTGGTCAGGTAGTCGTCGGCGCCGAGCTCGAACCCGGAGGCCTTGTCGTCGATCCGGTCCGCCGCGGTGAGCATGAGGATCGGGATGCCGCTGCCGGAGGCGACGATACGGCGGGCGACCTCGTCGCCGGAGGGGCCGGGGATGTCGCGGTCCAGGACGGCGAGGTCGTAGCTGTTGACGCTGAGCATCTCCAGTGCCGTGTCGCCGTCGCCGGCGATGTCGGCGGCGATCGCTTCCAGGCGGAGCCCGTCACGGACTGCTTCGGCCAGGTAGGGCTCGTCCTCCACGATCAGTACGCGCATGGCTCAAGCCTAAGCAGCGCTGTGGAGCGCCGGTGCGGGGCGAGGGGTGTCCGACGGCGCTGCCCCCGGAGTGCGCCACCAGCGGCGCGACGCGAGCGCGGCCAGGACGGCGCCGGTGGCGTTGACCAGGACGTCGTCGACGGAGGACACCCGGTCGAGCCGCAGGACGTACTGGGCGGTTTCGACCAGGATCGAGCAGCCGGCCCCGAGCGCGAGGATCCGCGGTACGGAGGCGAGCGCCGCCCACCGCATCGGGGCGAAGAAGCCGAGCGACGCGAAGACCAGCAGGTTGCCGATGATCCCGAGCGTGCCCATCGTGACCAGGTCCCGGAACGGGACCAGGCTCACCCGGCCGGGGACGACACCGGCGCCGGCGCCCGGCATCATGGTCAGCCACACCCACGGCACCGTCCCGTGGACCATGCCCACCTCGGCCAGCGACATCCGCCACGCCCCCGTCACTCCGGCGGCCCGCCGCCAGGACGCCAGACCCCACGCCACAAGGACCGCCACGGGCAGCGTGACCAGCGTCATCAGCACCACACCGTTGAACGTGTCGAAGCATCCGTGCCACTGCCCGGCCATGCAGCGCGGGGCGGACATCATGAGCGGGCGCCGCAACACGAACAGGCCGCCCGCGAGGACGAGCACGACGAGACCGAGGAACACGATCCGGAGCGCGCGGCGGAGCGGGACGGACGGAGGGGTGTGGTCGTTCATACGCCTATGGGAGTCGAGGGCCGGTTGCCGTGACGTATGCGATTTTCGATACGCCCGCGATATGCGGGGGCGAGCCCTGAACGGCACCGTCGTTCGCATTCGGTCACATTCGGTCACATGGGGAGTGAGAGCAGCCGGACCTCTCCTGACGGCCAGGTCGCGTCGGCGTGGAGGGGTGTCCACATCGTGCGGAGCGGCATGATCGCGGGCCCCTCGGGCTGTTCGACGTGGACGGGCTGTTCCAGGAGGTGCCAGCCGAGGCGCCGGTAGAGCGCGACGAGGGGCGGTCGGCAGAAGAGCAGCCCGTGCCGGGGTCCCAGCGTCCGGGCGTGGTCCAGGGCCGCCGCGACGACCGCGCGGGCCAGTCCGTGGCCCCGCAGGTCAGGGGCGACGGCCACGCCGCCGACGCCCACCACCTGTGTGGCCGAACCGGCGATCGCCAGGGGCAGCTGCAGCAGGCCGGCGTGGGCGACGAGGCGGCCATGCCGCCTGATGCCGAAGTGTTCCTTCTTGGGCAGCCAGGTCAGTCCGGCGTCGGCGACGCCGAAGGGATCGGCACCGTCGCCGAGGATCTCGGTCTGGTCGGCCTTCGTGTACTCCGCGAGCCGCACCACGGTCGGCGACGCGGAGGAGTCGTGATCCGTCATCCCGACATGATCTCCTCCCTCCGGCGCACGGCAAGGCTCCGGGGCGGGCCACGGCCCCGGAACGGACGCCGTCCGGAGGCCGTACTCCCAGGTCGCGCCTATCGTGGGGGCAGTCTGATGGCCGGACCCGCGGCGGACGGGCAGGTGAAGGGTGAACGGACCCGGGATCGATTACGAGGCGGTGTTCCAGGCCTTGCCGGGCCCCGTCGCGCTGCTCACCCCCGGGCTGGTGTACGCGGACGTCAACGAGGCCTTCCTGTCGATGTCAGGCCGGACCCGCGAGCAGGTCGTCGGCCGATATCTCTTCGACGTCTTCCCCGACAACCCGGACGATCCGTCCGCGAGCGGCATGCACAATCTGCGCGCGTCCCTGGAGCGGGTCCTCGCCACCCGGGAATCCGACACCATGGCGCTGCAGCGCTACGACGTCGAGTCCCCCGACCGGCCCGGGCAGTGGCAGGAGCGGTACTGGAGCCCGGTCAACGCCCCCGTCCTCGCGCCCGACGGCTCCGTGGCCTTCCTGCTGCACCGCGTGGAGGAGGTCACCGAACTGATGAAGGCCCGCGGCGGAAGCGGTGCCGGGGACCGCGCCCGGGTCCTGGAGTCCGAGCTCTACACCCGCGCCAGGGAACTGCAGGCGGTCAACGAGCGCCTGCGCCGGGCGCACGCCCGCGAGCGCGAGGTGGCCCTCCACCTCCAGGAGGCGATGCTGCCCGCGCCGCGCCCCCTCGGCCACCACCACGCCGCCGTGCGCTACCGGCCCGCCACGGGAGCGCTCAACGTCTGCGGCGACTGGTACGACCTGGTGGAGCTGCCCGGCTGCACCGCGGTCGCGGTGGGCGACGTCGTCGGCCACGGTCTGCGCGCCGCCGGCGTGATGGGACTCCTCCGCAGCGCCCTGTCGGCGGCGTCGCGCGTCGCCGACGGCCCCGCCCGCGCCCTGGAGGTCCTCGACCTGTACTCGCGTGACGTCCACGGCGCCGAGTCCACCACCGCCGTGTCCGTCGTGATCGACTGGACGAACCGTGTCCTCACGTACAGCAGTGCCGGCCATCCCCCGCCGGTCCTCTGCCACACCGACGGCACCGTCGAGTTCCTCGACCGGGCCACCGACCCCCCGCTCGGCGCCCTCCCCGAACACGCGCCCCGGCCCCAGGCCCGGACCGCCTTCACCGACGGCGCGGTCCTCGCGCTCTACACCGACGGGCTCGTCGAACGCCGCCGCGAGGACATCGACACCGGTCTGGACAGGCTCGCCGACGCGCTCGCCCGGCACCGGGCCGCTGCCCCGGAGGCCCTCGCCGACATCCTGCTCACGGAGCTCACCCCGCCCTCCGGTGTCACCGACGACACGGCCCTGGTCCTCCTCCGGCTCTGACGCCCTCGGTCCGCGGCGAAGACTAGGGGCTTCCCGAAGGTCGCCCAGGCCCGCAGCGCTCCCCGCCCATGAGCGTGATCCCGTATTTCGCCGCGTCCGGCTCCCGCCGCCCCCGCAGGGGAACCACAGGGCGCCGTAGCGCGTCTGTCCTCCCATTCAGATGATCTTGAGCCTCGCCGAGGAGTCGCGCATGACGGAGACAGCAGCCCGCTATCTGTATCTGGCCCGGCACGGTGAAGCGTCCGAGGACGAGAGCGCGTTGACGGACCGGGGGCGCCGCCAGGCCGTCCTGCTCGGGGAGCGGCTGCGGAAGGCACCGCTCACGGTGATCCATCACGGTCCGCTGGCCCGCGCGGAGCAGACGGCTCGGCTGATCGGTGACCAGCTCGACGGGGTGCCCCTGCGGATGTCCCCGCCGGCCGGCGACTACATCCCCTACGTTCCGCGGCGCGAGGAGCTGCCCGCGCAGTCGGCCGACGCGATGCTCGGATTCCTGTCCGGGTTCCCGGCGCGGGAGCGTGAGGAGGGGCCCGGGCTGGCCGCGGAGGCCGTCGCCCGGTTCACCGGCCCCGTCGACGGCGACGAGCCGCGTCACGAGCTCGTCGTCACGCACAACTTCCTCATCGCCTGGCTCGTCCGGGAGGCCCTCGACGCCCCGATGGCGCGGTGGATGGGCATCAACCAGGCGAACGGGGCGCTGACCGTCATCCGCTACACGTCCGACCGGGCGCCTGCCGTCCTCTTCTTCAACGACACGGGCCATCTCCCCGCCGAGCTGCGGTGGACCGGCTTCCCTCCCGAACTCCACATCTGACGGCACGGCGGACCGCCCGGAAGCCGTGGACCGGAGGCGGGCGGTCCGGATCGTGGACCTCCGAGGCCCTTGCCCACGGCCTCCGCAGTCACCATGATCATCAAGACGAGACGCAACCTCAGAAAGGTATTGAGCCCCTCATGCGAGTCAAAGCCTTCGATCACCTGGTGCTCAACGTGACCGACGTCGACAAGTCCCTCGACTTCTACACCGGCGCCCTGGGCCTGGCCCCCGAACGCGTCGAGGAGTGGCGGGCCGGCAAGGTGTCGTTCCCCTCCGTGCGGATAAACGAGACCACCGTCATCGACCTGTTCTCCCGCCCCCGCGGCGAGTCCAACGTCGACCACATCTGCCTGGTCGTGGACCCCCTGGACTGGCAGGAGGTCATCGACTCCGGCCGGTTCGAGGTCCTGGAGGGCCCGGTCCCGCGCTGGGGCGCCCGCGGCTCGGCCCAGTCGGTCTACGTGAAGGACCCCGACGGCAACACCGTCGAACTGCGCTGGTACCCGCAGGACGTCGAGAACTGAGCGAGACAGGCCGCTCCCGCCCCCGCTAACGTACCGGCGAGTAGGAAGTGGGGGCGGTCTCCCCCACCGTGCGAGGGGAGCGGGTCATGACCATGGATCGGCAGTGGAGCCTGGAGGAGAGCACGGTCGTCGACGCGCCGCCCGCGGTCGTCTACCGGCTGGTGTCGGACCTGCGGAACATGGGGCGGTGGAGCCCGGAGTGCCGCTCCGTGTGGATCCTGCGGCCGCCGGCCCGGACCGGTACCCGGTTCGTCGGCTTCAACCGGCGCGGTCCGTTCCTCTGGCCGACGCAGGGGCGTGTGACCCGGATGAGCCCGGACAGCGAGTTCGTCTTCGACATCAGCGTCTTCGGGCTGCCGATCGCCCGCTGGGGCTACCGCTTCGAACCGGAGGGCTCGGGGACCCGGCTCACCGAGTTCTGGCAGGACCTGCGGACCGAGGGGGCCCGGGCGAAGGCCGCCGACCTGCTCGGCACGGTCTTCGCCGGATCGAACCCCGCCCGCCGCATCGCGCTCAACCGGGCCGGCATGCGCACCACCCTCGAACGCATCGCGAGGACCGCGACCGCCGGGGCCTGAGGCCGGGCCCGCGGAGGGCCGTCACGTGGCCCGGTAGGCCGTACGGAGCTCCGCGGGGGTCCGGTACAGCACGCACCGGCGCAGCGGCCCCTCGGGGACGCTGGGGTCCTCGAAGTCGTCCGCCGGGTCCCGGGTCATGCCGAGCCGGCGCATGACGGCCTGGGACCGAAGGTTGTTCACGGTCGTCGACGCGAGGACCTCCGGCAGCCCGAGGACCCCGAAGGCGAAGTCCAGGCAGGCCCGGGCGGCTTCGGTGGCATAGCCGTGGCCCCAGGCCGTACGGGTCAGGCGCCAGCCGACGTCCACACCCGCGAACGGCATGTCGTCGCCCACCACGTCCAGGCCCGCGCGGCCGATGAACTCACCGGTCGCCCGTGATTCGAGCGCCCACCAGCCGAAGCCCCGCTCGTCGAACTCGGCCTGCATGAGGGCCGCGACGGCGTCGCTCTGCTCCCGCGTCAGGAGGTCCCCGAGGTGTTCCCTGACTTCGGGATCGGCGTTCATGGCCGCCCAGGGCTCCAGGTCGGATTCCCGCCAGCGGCGCAGCAGCAGTCGATCGGTTCGCAGCTCTGGCATGCCTTCCAGCCAACCCGACCGGGACCGGGGTGTCGACCGGTTATCCGAGCGCCCACCCGTACGATCCCTTGATCCTGATGTCCGTCGAGACCGAAGGAGAGCACGTGCAGGACCCGACGCGGCAGGAACAGGCGAGCCTCGGCCCCGGCCGCGTGGACGGAGCCGAGCAGTGAGCCCTCGGGCCGGGCGCGTGGGCGTGCGACCGCCGACGTTGCCGTCCTCGGCCACCTGGTGGCAGCGGCCGTTCCCCGACGCCGACACGCTGCTGCTCCACGGGAGGCGACCGGCCCTGGTCGCGACGCCTGTCGGACTACGACGTCGGCTGGGTCGACCTGGCCCTCGACGGGCCCGACGCGGCGGCCACGGCGCTCGCCTCCCTCCAGCGGATGGCGGCGGGTGGTCCTGCCCTCCCACGGTCCCGTCCCGGCTGACACGGGCGCCGCCTTCGCCGCTGCCCTGCGCCGGGGCCGGCGGCTCGTCGACGACCCCGACGGGGCCGTCTGGTACGGCGTCCGCCGGATCTTCGCCTTCGCTCTCATGATCCGCGACGGCATCCCGTCCGCGGAGGTCGAACCGTACCTCCACGCGCGCGCGTGGCTGAGGGACGCCGCTCGCCTCCTGCGCCTCACGCCCGAGGCGCTGGCCGCGGACCTGGTGACGTCCATGCTGTCCGCGGGCGGGATCGTCCCGCGCGACGGGCGGCTGCACGCGGCGGCCGGCCACACCCCCGTGGCGGCCGAGTCGCTGCGTGTGCCCTACCCGCGCGCGTGGCCCGCTTCAGGGCCGCGCTGACGCGCACGGGTCACGGTCCGTCCCCGCACATCGGGTCGTCGATCGCGCTCACGGTGTACGGGGGCAGGCCCGGCGGCTCGTCGAGCTGGCTGTTCACCACGTAGAGGCGGCAGCCGTGCCGTGCCAGGGTGGTCGGCAGGTCGAAGGGTCCGTCCGTGAGGCGGTGGGTCACCGTGCCCGTCCGCAGCTCCTCGTCGAGCCGGGCGATGTAGACGCCGTGCGGGGCGCCGTAGTTGAGCACGGCGTACAGCGTCCGGCCGTGCAGCACCATGCCGTCGGGGCCGAAGGACTGGTCGCCGAGGTCGAGCCGGCTGACGTCCTTGTCGGCGGTGCCGATCCGCCAGACGGCCTCGGTGCCGTTGGACGCCACCAGGAGGGTGGAGCCGGACTCGTCGGCCACGATGCCGTTCAACAGCCAGTACCGGGCGGGGAACTGCGGGAAGGCGGCACGGATGTCGAGCCAGGGTTCGAGGGGGCCGAGCGTGGAGCCCCGGATCTCCGCCCGGTGGACGACGGGGTTGGCCCAGTCCGTCACGTACACCGCGTCGTCGGTCACGACCAGGTCGTTGAGGTGGGGCGCGCCGAGCGGTCCGCTGCGTGCCGTACGGGTGGCGAGGAGCCGTC
This sequence comes from Streptomyces sp. NPDC055815, assembly GCF_053616475.1. Lineage (NCBI taxonomy): Bacteria > Bacillati > Actinomycetota > Actinomycetes > Kitasatosporales > Streptomycetaceae > Streptomyces > Streptomyces sp. NPDC055815. The sequence goes on from NZ_JBSHDU010000001.1 coordinate 215,476, forward strand.
CGTGACGGTCGTGGACGGTCAGGCTCGCACCGCCCACGGACAGGATCCGGCCGCGCCGGTCGGTGTGCACGCCCAGGGTGCTGGGCCGGTTCTCCAGGCCGCGCGCGGGGAAGGGCTTGAGGTCGGGCTGGCCGACGCGGCCCCGGTAGAGGGTTCCTCGGCCGTCCGAGGAGACGTACAGGGTGCCGTCCGGGGTGACCGTGATCCCTTCGGGGAGCACGCCCGGGTCCCGGGAGACGACATAGGTGTCGGGCAGTTCCCGGGCGCTCGCGGGGCCGGGAGTGCCGGCGAGGGCGGTGAGGAGAACTGTGGTGGCGAGGCAGGCTGTTCGGACGGGGATGCGGCGCATCGGCGCGACCTCCGGCGGCGAGTGGTGAGGGGGACAACGGGAGCGTCCTGTGTCCTCGCCCGGAACGCACTGCCTTTCACCCCTGGGTGAAAGGGTCCGCGGGGCCGATAATCGGTCGACATGATCCGCCTTCATTTCACGGCCGCCGACCTCGGCCGGATCACCCTCGCCCCCGCGGCCGACGCGCTCTCGGAGACCGCCCTGAGCCTCCGGCTCGGTCTCCGGCTCGCCCGTGCGCGCGAGAGCCGCGGGCAGCTGCACCGTCCGAGGCCCGCCGCCCGCCGGTGGCACCACTCCCTGCGGGGCGGCGCGGGCGCCCGGGGCGGTGTCCTCACCGAACTGGTCGCCGAGGACGGCTACGTACCGGACTTCCTGCTGCAGCCCTTGGCGCACGACTTCACCGACGCCCTGGACGCGGCCGTGTCGACGCCCGTGGAGCGGCTCGCGCGGGATCTCGGGGTCCCGGAGGCGTCCGGCTGGAACGGCGGCCTGGCCCGGCCCGGCCGGTGGGCCCACGAGCTCGCCCAGGGCTCGCCGGTCGCGTCCCGCGCGCTGCGGGACGACACCCGCCGCTACTTCGAGACCTCGGTCGAACCCCTGTGGCCGAGGATCCGCCGTGACACCCTCACCGACCGGGCGCTACGGGCCGAGATGCTGCTGCGCGGGGGCGTCGACGCCCTGCTGACCACGCTCGGGACGACCTGGCGGTGGCAGCCGCCGACGCTGCACCTGCCCTCCCCGTCGGGATACGACGTCCCGCTGTGCGGGCGCGGGCTCCTGCTGGTCCCCTCGTGGTTCGCGACGGGCCCGATGGTGATGTACCGCCCGGAGGAGGCGACCGTCCTCGTCTACCCGATGCACGACGGTGACGACACGGTCCACGCCGGGGCGGCGGGCGCGGCGGACGACCGCCCGGAGGCCCTCGCGGCGCTCCTCGGCCGCACCCGGGCCCAGGTGCTGGCGCTCCTGAGCTCCCCCGCCACCACCACGGCCCTCGCGGAGCGTGCCTCCGTGTCCCTGGCGGCGGCCAGCGGGCACGCGAGCGTCCTGCGGGGAGCGGGACTCGTCGACACGGTGCGCACCGGCACGGCCGTGCTCCACAGCCTCACCCCGCTCGGCCGTTCCCTGCTGGCGGGGATCTGAGCGCCCCGGGCCGTCGGGTCACCAGTCGATGTGCGCGGCGATCCATTCGGCCAGGCCGTCCTCGTCCTCCGCGGGCGGGAGTTCGGGAGCGCAGTCGAGCGGGGTGCAGGACAGTTGGAGGTGGGTGAGGTAGCCGTACGGGCCGTTGTCGGCGGCCGGTCCGAGCACCACGGCGTGCGTGGCCGTGCGCCAGATCCGGTGCGTCAGGGCCGGCCCGGTGACGAGGCTGTCGGCGGACCGGACCGTCCGCTCGGGCGGTGTGCCGAGGTGGTCGGTCACCGCCCGCGCGGCCTCGGTGAGTACGGCTTCGCACGCGTCCACGGCGCTGGGCCTGCTGCCGCTCCAGCCGGGCTGCTCCTGCCAGCGGTCCATGAGGCCGTACAGCCACGAGGCGTTGGCCATGTCCTCGTCGTGCGGGTCGACGGGGTAGACCTCGCCGAAGACCAGGAACGTCCGGGACGCCTCCGCGATCACGCCCGCCACCGGGGGCGGCCCCGGAGGGACTACCGCCGTCCCGTGCCGGAGCGGTCCTTCCACTGGGCCGTGATGATCTGGCCGAGGGCCAGCACGCTGAGGCCGAACATCAGGACTCCCAGGGGGACGTGGAGGGCCGGCTTGTGCGCGATCCCCAGCACCACCTGTATCGAGGAGAGGACCAGGAAGCCGGTCGAGTAGAGGATCGGGCGGGGCGAACCGCCCCCCGGCTTCCAGGCCAGGACCGCCGCGAGCACGTACAGCATGGTCGCGCCGTACGTCACCCGTGCCCCGACGCTGTGGAGCAGCTCGCCGGTGGACGAGGTCAGCAACAGCCCGGCGGTGGCGGCCTGGAAGAAGAGGGTGAGGGTCTGCAGGGCGATCGAGACCCGCAGGAAGGTGCGGCTTCCGCTGCCCTGTGCTGCCGTGGTCTCCGCGGTGGTCTGCGCAGTCGTGGCCATGACGTGATCCTTTTCTTCTGCCTCGCGGCGGTTGCCTCGCGGCGGTGGCTCGGTAGTGTCTCGACTGTCCGACGACGCAGGCCCGTGAAATGTGAGGCGGGTGCCGCACTTTGTTTCCGGGACGGCTCGTTCCCGCGTCGTACGGACGCGGGAACGAGGGCGTCGTCGCAGGTGACGAACGAACCAGGGGGCACGCGCGATCATGAGCACTTCCATCGAGCCGGGACTCGACCGGTCCGAGCCGGACCTGAGCGTGGTCTTCGGCGAGCGGCGCCAACTCCTCAACCTCGGCTACCGGCTGCTCGGTTCGCTCGCCGAGGCCGAGGACGCCGTGCAGGAGACGTACGCCCGCTGGTACGCGCTGTCGCCGCGGCAGCGCGAGGCCGTCGAGTCGCCCGGGGCCTGGCTGACGACGGTGGCCGGTCGTGTCTGTCTGGACATGCTCGGCTCGGCGCGGGTCCGGCGCGAGCGGTACGTCGGGTCGTGGCTGCCCGAACCACTGCCGGACCGTGTGGAGTGGTCCAGCGTGCGGGCGGACGGCGACCGGTCCGAGCCGGTCGACCCCGCCGACCGGATCACCCTGGACGAGTCGGTGAACATGGCGTTCCTCGTCGTCCTGGAGTCGATGACGCCGGCCGAACGGGTGGCCTTCATCCTCCACGACGTGTTCCGGTACCCGTTCGCCGAGGTCGCCGACATCGTCGGCCGCTCCCCCGCGGCCTGCCGGCAGCTGGCGTCCTCGGCGCGTCGGCGTGTCCGCGCCGCGCAGACCCCGGCCGTGCCGGTGGCCGGACGAGCGGCTCTGGTACGGCACTTCAAGGAGGCCTGGGAGGCGAGGAACATCAAGGCCCTCGTCGATCTCCTCGACCCCGAGGCCACGATGACGGCCGACGGCGGCGGCCTGGTCGGCACCGTGCTGCGCCCCGTCGAGGGCAGCCGCCTCATCGCCCAGTACCTCGTCCACATCGCCGACAAGGCCCCCGGCCTGACGCTCCTGGAGCGGACCGTCAACGGCCAGCCGGGGCTCGTCGCCCAGAACGCCGGCGTCACCGTGACCGTGGCGGCGTTCGACCTGGCCGACGGCCGCGTCACCCGCATCTGGGCGGTCCGCAACCCGGAGAAGCTCCGCCCGTGGACGGAGGACGGAGCGAGCTGACCCGTCAGGCGGAGGGCGAGAGCTGCTCGCGTACCCACGCGGGATCGGGGTTGGTGAACGGCCGGCCCGCCACGAAGACCGTCGGCACGGTCTCGTTGCCGTCGTTCACCGCCCGCACGGCCGCCGCTCCGTCCGCGTCGCGCCAGATGTTCACCCAGTGCATCCGGCGGGCACGGCGGCCCAGGCTCATGCGCAACCGGAGACAGTACGGGCATCCCGGCCGCCAGTAGACGATCGGCCGGCCGTCGCTCTCGCTGCGTCGCCGGGCCTCCACCGCGCCGATCGACCTGGGGTAGACCAGCGGCGAGTTGACCAGCGCGAGCAGCAGGAACGCCAGGAGGACGACGACGCCCTGGCCGGGACTGCCCCGGGTGATCAGCCCGGCGGCGACGAGTGAGCCGGTGATGAGCATCAAGGCCGGCAGGATCCAGGCACGTGTCATGACGAGGCAGCCTACCCACGGGAGCGTGCGGGTCGCCTTTGGGGTCAGGGGGTGGTGACGAGTCGGCCGAGCTGTGGGGCGAGCCAGGGCCTGCGGCCGCCGGCGCGCATCCGGCCGAGGGCGATCGCCTTCCAGATCGGCGTGCGCCGGAAGGAGACCAGCAGGAAGGCGGTGGGCGACACCGTCAGCCGGCAGTCGTAGGCGCGCGGCGGGGCGTCGCGGGTGACCGTCATCGTGCCGTCGTCGACGACGACGGCGAGCCGCAGACCGCCCTTGACCACGAGGTCGAACGCGATGCGGACACCCCGCGCCTTCTCCGTGTCCAGGGCGGCCGCCATCATCGTGGGCATCGTCTGGCCGAGCACCAGACGGGCCTCGTCGGCGCCGACGGTCCACGGCAGTCCTGCGCCGCGTGCGACGTCCAGGCCGTGGACGAGGGTCTCGCTCAGCATCAGACCGGTCACCGTCGCCAGGGTGAGGGGTACCTCCCGGCCGTACCAGGGGGCTTCGAGCGGGGTGTCGTGAGCGAGACCCTCGGTGTCCCGCAGGAACGTCTCGCCGCGTTCGGCGAGGAAGTCGCCGAGGTGGGCGCGCTCCTCACCGGTGACGAGAGCGATGGACGTGGCGTTCATGGCGGTGACGCGGTCGACGAACGAGGCCTCGCCCGACGGAAGGACGCCGTCCCAGTCCAGGGACTCCTCGGCCGAGGCTACGGCGGTGTACGCGAGGTAGACGGCCGCCAGGTGGGCTCCGACGTCCCCGACCGACCACACGGGGACACCGGAAGCCGCGTCCAGGTCGGGCACGTTGCGCAGGAGCCGGACGAGCCGCGGGATCGCGGCACCCAGGGCGGCGCCTGTCCTGGCGTGCTCGGTGACGGGATCAAAGCGCGTGACGGTGCCCATACCACTCCCCCATGCTGCGGACGGGCCCGCAGATTACCGCCGGGTAGAAGGGTCGGGGTAGGGCTCGTCAGCCGGCAGGCGGCTGCCGCGGGACTTTGCCTCACCCGGGGCATCCGCCTCACGGTCGGTCAGGACTTGGAGTACGAACGCGCCCACGGACAGCAGCGCGCTCAGCCCCCAGATCGTCAGATAGGCGGAGAGCGCGGGGACGTCCGTGTCCCTGACGACCAGGGAGCCGAGGACGACGGCCGAGCCCGCGCCCGCGAGGCTGCCGCCCAGGGTCTTGAGGTTGTTGTAGACGGCGGTCGCACTCGCCGTGCGGTCCGGGGTGCTGCGCTCCGCGATCAGGGTGGGCAGGCCGCCCATGGCCAGGCCCATGCCGAAGCCGGCGACGGCGGAAGCCGGCACGAACAGCGGCAGGGTGGTGTGGCCGGCGATCAGCCCCACGTTGCCGGCGGCCATCAGCGTGAAGGCGAGCAGCAGGACGCGACGGTAGCCGGTGCGGGCCGCCACTCGGGCCACGAGGCTCGCCCCGGCGAAGGCCAGGACGTGGGGCACCCCGCCCCACACGCTGATCTCCCAGGCCGTGAGCCCGAAGCCGTACCCCTCCTCGGCCGTCGACGCGGCGATGTACGAGATGCCGACCGCCTGCCCGCCCAGCATCACGGCGCCGAAGACGAAACCGCAGACGTAGTACGGCGCGGACCGGGGGTGGGCCACTGCCCGGACGTCGACCAGGGCGTGCGGCCGGTCCCGTTCGAGCCGGACCCACCAGGCGAGCAGCGACAGGGAGAGAACGAGGCCGCCCAGGGTGAGCGGCGAGGTCCAGCCCCAGGCCTGGCCGCGCGCCGTCGTGCCGAGGAACAGCAGCAGCGCCAGGCCGAGCAGAACTGCTCCCGCCCAGTCCATCCGGCCGGGCGCGCGCGTCCGGGACTCGGGGATCGCGCAGTACGAGGAGGCCACACAGGCGCAGGCGATCGCGGCGAGGACGCACAGCGTCGCCTGGACGCCACCGGTGAGTTCGAGCAGGGGGCCGGCCAGGCCGTGGCCGAGGACCGAGCCCAAGGTGAGCGCGCCGACGAGAAGCGCCACCGCCCGCCGCGCGCCCTCGACGTCGAGCCGGTCCCGTACGAGACCGATCTCCAATGGCAGCAGCGCCGCCAGGGGGCCCATGAGAGCCCGGCCCGACAGAAGCACCGTCAGATTCGGTGCGAGGGCCACCAGGACGGCGCCCGCCGCGATACAGAGCAGCGCGATCCGGACCAGTCGACGGTGCCCGTACAGATCGCCGAGGCGCCCGAACACCGGCACCCCCACCGCGGCGGCCAGGAACTGGACCGCCATGTACCACTGCGCCTGCGACGCGCTGATGGACTGCCAGTCCTGCACGGCGGGCACCAGCGCCGGGCCCGACCCCTGGAGGAAGCCACTGACCAGTTCGAAGACGACCAGCAGACCGACGACGGCGGTGACCCGGGGCGCCGCCCCCTCCTCCGTACCGCCGGGCGCTCTCATGCGGACGCCCCTGCGGCGAGCCGGCGCTCCGCGAGCTCGGCGAGCAGCGCCGCCTGCCGGTGGAGCACCCGGTCGTCGAACATCGCCCGCGGGGAATGGTTCTGCGGCGCCTTCTCCACGTCCACGCCCTCGGGTGCCGCGCCGACCATCAGCATCGCGCCGGGCACCTCGTTCAGCACCAGGGAGAAGTCCTCCGAACCGTTGGCGGGCTGCGGGGCGTGCCACACCTCTCCCGCGCCGAACAGGTCGCGTGCCGTGTCCAGGGCGAACTCCGTCGCGGCCGGTTCGTTGACCGTGACCGGGTAGAGCATCCGGTACTCCACGTCCGCCTCCAGGCCGTGCGCGGCCGCGATCCCGCGCACCAGCCGCGGCAGCCCCTGGGCCAGCCGCTCGTGGTTGGCCTCCGAGTAGCTGCGTACGGTCGCCTCGAACTCGGCCGTGTCCGGGATGACGTTCTGCTGCGTACCGGCGTGCAGCCGTCCGACGGTCACCACCACCGGGTCGAAGACGTCGAAGGTGCGCGTCACCCAGTTCTGCAGCGCGGTCACCATCTCGCAGACCGCGGGCACCGGGTCCTTGGCGTGGTGCGGAGCCGAACCGTGCCCTCCCTCACCCCGCACCGTCACCCGCAGGACGTCGGACGCCGTCATGACGGTGCCGGGCCGGGACGCGACCCAGCCGCCCGGCAGCCGGTTGGCCGACACGTGGAGGGCGAAGGCCGCGTCGAGCGGCTTGCCCGCCGCGTCCAGGACACCCTCGTCGATCATCGCGCCCGCGCCGTTGTACCCCTCCTCGCCCGGCTGGAACATGAACACCACGTCGCCCTGGAGGCTCTCCCTGCGGTCCGCGAGCAGCGTCGCCGCGCCGACGAGTCCGGCGGTGTGCAGATCGTGGCCGCAGCCGTGCATCCGGCCCGGTACCTCGGAGGCGTACTCCACCCCGGTGAGTTCATCCACCGGCAGGGCGTCCATGTCGCCCCGCAGCAGGACCGCCCCACCGGGACGGCCACCCCGGAGCACGGCCGTGACGGAGGTCAGGCCCCGGCCGAGCGTGATGTCGAGCGGGAGGCCGTCGAGCGCGGCGAGGACCTTCTCCTGTGTACGCGGCAGCCGCAGACCGAGCTCCGGCTCGCGGTGGAGGGAGCGGCGGAGCCGCACGAGATCGGGCTGGAGTTCCCTGGCGCGTTCCAGTACGGACATGCTGCGTCAACCTCCTGGTACGGTTCCGGCTTTCGGTGGGGCAAGACTGAAGCGCTCACCCTCCCGTCGGCTCTGAATCGCAGGAAACACGCAAGGGGCATCGCATGACGCAGCATTCCGCGCACGGTGCGGTACGGGCGCTCGACGAGGTCGACCAGGCCCTGGTGCACGCACTGCAGATCGCCCCGCGGGCCGGGTGGAACGAGATCGGTGCCGTACTCGGCCTCGACGCCGTGACCGTGGCACGACGCTGGCACCGGCTCACCGAAGCCGGCGCCGCCTGGATCAGCTGTTCCCCGTCGCCCGCCCTCGCCTCGGCGGGACAGGGAGTACTCGCCTTCGTCGAAGTGGACTGCGCCAACGGCAGCCTGGTGGCCGTGGCCCAGGCCCTCGCCCAGTTGCCCCACGTCACCGCCGTCGAGCACGTCAGCGGAGACCGCGACCTGCTGCTCACCGTGATGACACCGGACCTCGCGGCACTCACCCACTGGATCACCCGCGGCATCGGCGCCATGCCCGGCGTCGTCGCCAGCCGCACCCACCTCGCGAGCACCGTCTACACGGAGGGGAGCCGCTGGCGGCTGCGCGCCCTCGACCGCACCCAGATCGCCCGCCTCGCCGACACCGAAACCGCCCGCACCGGGGCACCCGTCTTCCCGCTCACCGACCTGGACCACGCCCTCGTCGCCGCCCTGTCCATGAACGGCCGCGCCACCTACCGCGCGCTCGCCGACGCCTGCGGGGCGAGCCCGGACACGGTCCGCCGACGAGTCGGCCGGCTCTTCGCCGCCGGCATGCTCCAGACCCGCTGCGAGGTCGCACGCCCCCTGTCGGAGTGGCCGGTCACCGTGATCCAGTGGGGGCGCGCGGCCGCGGGGGAGCTGGAGCGGGTCTCGCGCGGAGTCACCGGGGCCCGGGAGGTACGGCTGTGCGCCGGCGTCACCGGCCGGAACAACGTCCTCATCATCGCCTGGGTGAAGTCCCTCACCGACGTGCAGCGCTTCGAGGTACGCCTCGCCCAGCGCGTTCCCGGCCTGGAGATCACCGACCGGGCGGTGGCCCTGTGGCCACTGAAGCTCAGCGGCCACCTCCTCGACGAACAGGGCTACCGCGTCGGCGGCGTCCCGCTGGACGTTCGCACGGCCGGAGCAAGCACCCTGGCCTAGGTGTTCACCGTGCTGTGAGCAAGCCGGCGATGCGGTCGAAGCCGCGTCGTCGGGCGTGCCGCAGGGCGGTGACGCCTTCCGCGTCCGGGAGGTTCGGGTCGGCGCCGGCGGCGAGGAGAAGCTCCACGACCTCCTGGTGCGGCCGCTCTCCGTCGCCGAGGATCACGGCCTCCAGGAGGGCCGTCCAGCCGAAGTCGTTGACGTGGTCGACGTCGGTGTCGGTCTCGTCCAGGACCGCTCGTACGTAGGCGACGTGGCCGTGTTCGCTCGCGGGGATCAGCGAGATTCCGCCGAAGCGGTTGCGCAGTGCCGTGTCCGGGCCGGCCGGGAGCAGCGTACGCATCATCTCGACGCTGCCGGTCACGCCGGTGACCAGCCATGCGCTGTCCTGGCGGCGGTCCTGGGCGTTCGGGTCGGCGCCGGCCTCGACGAGGACCCGGGCCGCGGCCACGTGATCGCCGAGCGAGGCGAGCAGCAGCGGGGAGCGCAGCTCCTCGTCGCGGGCCTCCACCGCGGCGCCCGCCGCCAGGGCGGCGCGGACCGCGTCGGCGTCGCCCCGGCGGGCGGCCGCGAGGAGCCGGCTGTTGCGGTCGTCCATCCCTGTCCTCCATGTCCGTGACGAGAAGACCGGCGGCACCCGGACGGGGGGCCGGGTACCGCCGGGGTGTGCGGTGTTACTTCGCGAGGGCGGCGACGCCGGCCCGGGCGAACTTCTCGTCGAGGTCGCCCGAGGGGGCACCCGCGACACCGATGCCCGCGATGGGCGCGCCCTTGGCGGTGACCGGGGCGCCACCGGCGAGGAAGAGGGTGCCGGGGATGTCGCGCAGGGTCGGGGCGTTGGTCAGGCGCTTGGCGAGCTCGGAGGTCGGGGCGTTCCAGGAGACGGCGGTGTACGCCTTCTTGACGGCCGACTCGTAGGACTGCGGGCCCGCGCCGTCGCCGCGCAGGGTCACGAGGGTGTTGCCGTTGCGGTCGACGACCGCGACGGACACCCGCTGGTTCTCCTTCTCGGCGGCGTCCAGGGTCGCCTGCGCGGCCTTCGTGGCGGCCTCGATCGTCAGGTGAGTCGACTGCGTGGTGTTGCCGTTGTCGGCGTCGGCCATGACGGCGGCGGGAGCGGCGGCAGGGGCGGCGGCGTTCGCGGAGACGGTGCCGAACAGGCCCGCGGCGAGCGCGCCGGCGGCGACGGTACCGGTCAGGACACGGGTGCGCAGGGTCATCTTCTTCACGATCATCAGCTCCTTGGGCATCAACCCCCTCGGGGGCTCGGGAAGCTCTGCGTTCCCGCTCTGACATCCATCCTGTGGCCGCTCACGGGCCCTTCCGGTCGGCCTGGAGGCTCCGGCCGGCGCACCCGGCGGACGACACGGGGGTCAACCGATCGGCCGATGCGGAGTGCGATCATCCGGATAGCCTGGGCCGGGGAGAACGGTAGGCGGCAGGCAAGGAGTGGACGGTGCGGATGGACAGGCGGTCGCCGATCGACACGGACGCGGGCGACCCGGACGCCGGCTGGCTCGCGACCGTGATGCACGTGGCGTTCTTCGTCCTGCTGTGCTCGTCGCTGACCCGGTACCTGATCGTCCACCCCGGCGCTCCCGGGACCCCCTGGGTCATCGTTCTGGCCATCGTGCTGGCCCTGCTGTACGTCCTGGGCCCGGTCCTCGGCCCCGGCCAGGCCGACGGGCGCGGCGGACGGGCCGGGGCCGACGGGCGCGGCGGACGGGCCGGAGCCGACGGGCGGGGCGGACGGGTCGAAGGGCGCCGGGTGTCCGCCACCACGGCCCATGGGCTCTGGCTGGCGGCCGTCATCGGGACCTGGCTCGCCCTCGTGGCCCTGGCGCCGAGTTTCGGCTGGTGCGCGGTGCCGCTCTTCTACACGGGCCTGCGTTCCCTGCGTACCCGCTCGGCGATCATCCTGGTCGCTCTGCTCACCGTCATCGTCGTGGGCGCCCAGGTGAAGCTGCGGCTGCGGTTCGGCTTCGACCCGAACCTGATGTTCGCGCCGCCGGCCGTCGCCGCCGTCGCCACCGCCGTGTTCATCTACTCCCAGCGCCAGGCGGACCGGCTCCGGACGGTCATCATCGACCTCGTCCGCACCCGCCGGGAACTGGCCGCGACCGAACGCCGCGAGGGCACGCTCGCCGAGCGGCAGCGGCTCTCCATGGAGATCCACGACACCCTCGCACAGGGCCTGTCGAGCCAGCAGATGCTGCTCCAGGCCGCCGACCGGCTCTGGGGCACCGACCCGGTCGCCGCCCGCCGCCACATCCGTACGGCGGAGTCCATCGCCGAGCACAACCTCGCCGAGGCCCGCCGCTTCGTCCACGACCTCGCGCCCGCCGACCTCGCCGGGGGCGGCGGCCTCGACGAAGCGCTGCGCACCCTCGCCGAGCGGGAGTCCTCCGACACCCTCCAGGTCCTTTTCCACCAGGACGGCACGCCCACCGCCGCCCTCCCCGACCGCGTACAGGCGGCGCTGCTGCGGATCGCCCAGGGCGCGCTCGCCAACATCCGCGAGCACGCCGACGCGGACACGGCGGCCCTGACCCTCAGCCACCTGGACGATCAGGTCGTCCTGGACATCGCCGACGACGGCCGGGGGTTCGACCCCGTCGAGAGGCCCGGTGGGGTGCGCGGCCACGGCCTGCCCGCCATGCGCGCGCGTGTCCAGCAGCTCGGCGGCACCCTGACCATCGAGTCGGCACCGGGCGAGGGGACGGTCCTGACGGCCGTCATCCCGCTGTCGCCACGGTCCTGAGGCCGGGCGCGGTGCGACTGGTCCGGACGGGCCTCGTCCGTTCCGGTGGATTGGCCGAACTGTGCGTAGACCAGATAGGTGCCTGAGGCATGTAGTGGAGACGTCACCACAGCCCCCTGCCACCGATCCGCCCTAGCGAGGCCCCCGTGACCGAAGCCGTGGCGTTCCCCCAGGACCGGACCTGCCCCTACCACCCGCCCGCCGCCTACCCCCGGACCGCGGAGGAGCACCCGCTGTCGCGGGTCACCCTGTGGGACGGGAGGCAGGTGTGGTTCGTCACCGGACACGCGGCCGCCCGCACGCTCCTCGCGGACCAGCGCCTGTCCACCGACTCCACCCGTGACGACTTCCCGCAGCCGACGGAACGCGCGACCGTGGTACGCAGGCGCCGGCGCACACCGCTGCTCGGCTGGGACGACCCCGAGCACAACGCCCAGCGGCGGCTGCTGATCCCCAGCTTCACCCTCAAGCGCGCCGAGAGCCTGCGGCCCCGCATCCAGGAGACCGTGGACCGGCTCCTCGACGCGATGGAGGCGCAGGGGCCGCCGGCCGAGCTGGTGAGCGCGTTCGCGCTGCCCGTGCCGTCGGTCGTCATCTGCGACCTGCTCGGCGTGCCGTACGCGGACCACGACTTCTTCGAGGAGCAGTCCCGGCGGCTGCTGCGCGGCCCGACGGTGGCGGACACCGAGGACGCGCTGGCCCTGCTGGAGGGCTACCTGGGCGACTTGATCGACCGCAAGCGGCTGAAGCCCGGGGACGGCGTCCTGGACGACCTGGTGGCGCGCGGAGCGGAGGACGGCGGTCCCGACCGCCAGGAGCTGGTGCAGCTCGCCACGGTCCTGCTCGTGGCCGGGCACGAGACCACGGCGAACATGATCTCGCTGGGTACCTACACCCTGCTGAACCACCCGGAGCGGCTGGCCGAACTGCGCGCGGATCCCGGGCTCGTACCCGCCGCCGTGGAGGAGCTGCTGCGGTTCCTGTCGATCGCCGACGGACTGCCGCGGGTCGCGCGCGAGGACATCGACATCGCCGGGACGGTGATCCGCGCGGGCGAGGGCGTGGTCTTCTCGACCTCGGTCATCAACAGGGACGCCGCCACCTACGCCGACCCGGACACCCTCGACTGGGCCCGGTCCGCCCGCCGCCACGTGGCGTTCGGTTTCGGCATCCACCAGTGCCTCGGGCAGAACCTCGCACGGGCGGAGCTGGAGATCGCGCTCGGGACGCTGCTGCGCCGGCTGCCGGGGCTTCGGCTGGCCGTCCCCGCCGAGGAGATCCCCTTCAAGCCGGGCGACACGATCCAGGGGATGCTCGAACTCCCCGTCACATGGTGAGAGGAACGGCGCGCATGAGGGTCTCGATCGACTCGGACGTCTGTATCGGCGCGGGGCAGTGCGCGCTGACCTCCCCGGACGTCTTCGCCCAGGACGACGACGGGTTCGGGACGGTCGTCCCGGGCCGGGAGGACGGGACGGGGACGCTGGTGCGCGAGGCGGTCCGTGCCTGCCCCGTACAGGCGATCACCCTCCACGACCCGGCCGGCGGGACGGACGCGTAACGGCGGGGGCGGGACTCGGCGCCGCCGCGGTGGCGATGCCGGGTCCCGCGCGTGGCGGCCGGTTCAGATGCGTGTCGACAGCGGGACGGTGATCTGCTTCAGCCAGCTGCCTGCGGCGAAGTCGCGGGCCTTGACGACGACGCGGTCACGGAAGACCTCCACCTGGAGCCCCTGGTTGAAGGTTCCGGGGACGGAGACCTCGCCGCCCTTGCCGTCGTCCGTGTAACCCGTCTGCACGGCACCCGTGTTGATCACGGAGAAGCCGTCCAGGTTCGCGGTGCCGGGGACGACCCTGCGGACGTACCAGTCCGAGAGGCCCAGGTCCCAGTGCGTGTGCCCGCAGAAGAGGAAGACGTCACGGTGCCGGCCGAGGATGCCGAGGAGCCGGTCCGCCTGGAGGTAGTCGCGCGAGTACAGCCGATTGTGACTGCCGGAGACGGTGTTGGGCAGCGGGTGGTGCGTGACGACCATGACGGGCTTGCGCCGGCGGGCCCAGTACGCGAGGCGCTCCTCCAGCCAGGTGAACTGGTCCTCGCTGAGCCACACCTCGTCCCAGAGCTGCGGGTCGTGGTAGTGCATGTACTTCTCGGTGCCGAGGCTCAGCACCGGGATGCCGCCGAACGAGTGCTCCGCGTACACCGTGTTGCGGCCCGCGAACCGGTAGAAGCTCCTGAACAGCGAGTCCTCGGTGGTGCCGTTGGGCCAGGTGTCCTGCGCGAGGGTCGACGGGTCGCGCCACTTGGGGACGTAGAACTCGTGGTTGCCGATGGCCCAGGCGACGGTGTCCGTGTGGGTGTGGCGGGCGAGTTCGGTCGCGACCGCCGCGTACTCGGCGTCGTACCCGCGCGGTGTGATGTCACCGGCGACGGCGAGGCCGGAACTCGCCGGGTTGGTCCGGTGCATGTCCTCCAGGGCCACGCCGAGGTCTCGGAGGTCGCCCTGGATGTCGCTGATGACGTTGAACGTGGTGACCGGCGGGCCGGATTGCGGGAGGGGCGCCGCGCCCGCCGGTATCGGGGAGACGGCGACGGCGCCCACCGCTCCTGTCGCGACGGTGAGCAGAGACCTGCGATCCACGGAGAGTTCCTCTCGGGTGCGGCGGCGACCGGGCACGGGCCCTCACCTTCACGCCCCCGCGCGCTCAGGCTCTCGTGTCCCGGTCACCACGCTTCGAACCAGACCCGTTATGCATACGCAACCTGACCGACCCGACACCCGGTCCCGGATGTCTGCAGCATGAACGTATTCCGACGTGTCGAGATTCAGGCCTGGCGACGGGACCGGAGGAACCCGATCCCCCTCAGCGCGAGGGCCAGCCCCATCACACCCAGGCCGACGACCCCGAGGGGAAGGTTGCCGAGACCGAGCCCCGCGAGCAGCAGGACGCCGCTGAAGGAGTCGAGAGCGTCGATCCGTGCCCCGACACGCCGCTCGACCTCGGGCGCGCGCAGCCGGCGCAGCACGGCGACGAAGGAGACGAGCTGCAGGACGGCCAGGGCGAGAAGCACCCAGCGGAAGGCGGTTGGTATCTCCACACCTCACAATCTATGCGCCCACCAGTCGCGGACGGCGGTGGGGGGGTGAACTGGCCGTGGATTCCAGGGATGTCGAGGGCGCGGAGATCCGCTGGTGGATCAGCGGCCCTTCCGTAGATCTGGCGAAGTCCTACGAGAGGCTGCACGAGTTGACCCACGGGTCCGGGCCCGCCGCAGAGGCTTTCGCGGCCGCCGAGACCATCGGAATGGCCAACGTCCAGGACGGCCACGAGCGGTTCCTCGTCGTCCTGCCGGCGGACGGTGGACGCCCCGTCGTCGCGCGCGGACCGCGAGCGTCACGCGCCGGGTGATCGCCGCTTCCACCCCCGCTCGTATTCCTCACCGAGACATCGGACTCCCTATGGGAGGCATTGGTTTCCCCATTGGAACCCAATGGGTCAGCCACCTACTGTCGACGACATCGCCGCACTGACGATCTCGCCGCGGAACGTCACTCGGACCAGAGTGTCAGTGTGCGCATCCCCGCCTCCGGGCCCCGACCGGGCCCGCCATCCCCTGGAGCTCCCGTATGTCGAAGATCCTTTTCGTGATGACCGGTGCCGACCACTGGACGCTGGCCGACGGCACCAAGCACCCGACCGGCTTCTGGGCCGAGGAGGCCGTCGCTCCGTACCAGGCGTTCAAGGCCGCCGGGCACGAGGTCGTCGTCGCCACGCCGGGCGGTGTGGTCCCGACCGTCGACGCGGGGAGCCTGGCCCCGGAGGCCAACGGCGGCCAGGAGGCCGCGGACGAGATCGCTTCGGCACTCGCCTCCATCGACGAGATCAGGAAGCCGGTCAAGTTGGAGGACGTCCACCTGGCCGGTTACGACGCCGTCTTCTACCCCGGCGGCCACGGCCCCATGGAGGACCTCGCCGTGAACGCGACCTCCGGCAAGCTGCTGACCGAAGCCCTGCGGTCGGGCAAGCCCCTGGGCGTCGTCTGCCACGGCCCGGCCGCGCTCCTCGCCGCCACGGACACCGACGGCGCGAACGCCTTCGCGGGCCGCAAGGTCGCCGCCTTCACCAACGCCGAGGAGACCCTGGCAGGCCTCGCCGACCGGGCGAAGTGGCTGCTGGAGACCCGGCTCGTCGAGGCCGGCGTGGACGTCCAGGTCGCCGAGCCGTGGGCTCCGCACGTCGTCGTCGACGGCAACCTGGTCACCGGGCAGAACCCTTCCTCCTCCGCCCCGCTCGCCGCGGAGCTGCTCAAGAAGCTGGCCTGACCGCCCCGCCCGCCTGGGGCCCCGCCCGACAAGGCCCTCGCCCTCCTGAGACTGACGGGGCGGGGGCCTTCCGGGCCTGGACAGGGCCGTCTCACGTCACTAACCTCCTCCCCACCTACTCACTTAGTTGACTAGTTGCGGAGATGTGCATGAAGTCCTTCCGTCAGGCCGTCGAGGCGAACGACCACGCGGCCATCGAGGCACTGCTCGCCGAGGATGTCGTCTTCACCAGCCCCGTGGCCTTCAAGCCCTACGCCGGCAAGGCCATCACCGCGGCCATCCTGCGCGGCGTCTCCCGTGTCCTGACCGACTTCCGCTACGTCCGAGAGATCACCGGCGAGGACGGTCGCGACCACGCCCTGGTCTTCGAGGCCCGGGTCGGCGACCGCGCGATCACCGGCTGCGACTTCCTTCACCTCGACGAACAGGGCCTCATCGACGACTTCATGGTCATGGTCCGGCCGCTCTCCGCCGCACAGGCGCTCTCCGAGGCGATGGGCGCGCAGTTCGATCGCATCGCCGCCGAGGCCTCCGGCGCGGCGCGGGCGGACGGGGCGTGATCGGCAGACGGGGTGTGAGCGGCGACGGGGCCTGAGCGGCGGACCGGGGCTGCATGGCGGCCCCGGCGGAAGGCCTCTCCGAGCGCATGCCCCCGCCCCGCGGCAGGCGGGGGTACGCACCCTGGATACTGGCGCGATGCCGCAGATCCAGCCCACGGTGGAACCCGAGCCCGTGTCGGCCGACCCGCCACTCCGCACGGACCGCACCCTGCTCACGCAGTCCTGGCTGGACCTGGCGTTTCTCCACTGGTCCGTCGATCCGGCCGAGGTGGCCCCGCTGCTTCCCGCCGGGACCGTGCCCGACACCCTCGACGGCGTCACCTACGTCGGACTCGTCGCCTTCCGGATGCACCGCGTCGGCTGGTTCCGTCTGCCCGGGATCCCGTACCTCGGGAGCTTCCCGGAGACGAACGTCCGTCTGTACTCCGTGGACGCCCACGGGCGCCGAGGTGTGGTGTTCCGCTCGCTCGACGCGTCCCGTCTCGTCCCCGTGACCGTCGGCCGGTGGGCGTTCCGCATCCCCTACGTGTGGTCGAAGATGACCGTCCGGAGCGACGGCTCCACCGTCACGTACACCAGCAGGCGCCGCTGGCCCGGGCCGCGCGGGGCGCACAGCGCGATCAGCCTGGACATCGGCGAGCGGATCGCGGAGCCCACCGCCCTGGAACACTTCCTGACCGCCCGCTGGGGCATGCACAGTTCCTTCCGCGGTCGCCCCCTCTACCTCCCGAACACCCACCCCCGCTGGCCGCTGCACCGCGCCGCCGTCCGGTCCTGCGACGAAAGCCTCCTCACGGCGGCAGGCCTTCGCCGCCCCCTCGGGGAGCCCGTGAGCGTGCTGTACTCACCGGGCGTCCCCGTCCGCTTCGGCGCCCCGCCACGACGCCCCCGCACCGTGGCCGTGCCGCGCCAGAGGAGCGCCGTCGACTGACGCGGACCGTGGCCCACCTCCCGTACGCCACCGGCAGCCCTGCGCCGGCTCAGTCCAGGTAGGCGGCCACCAGAGTGGCGAAGGCCTCCGGGGCGAGGACCTCGACGCCCAGTTCCTGGGCCTTCACGGCCTTCGAGCTGGGCTTGCCGCTCGCGGACGGCGCCGCGACCAGGTACGTGGTCCTGGAATTGACGCCGCTGCCCACGCGCCCGCCCGCCTTCTCGATGAGCGCGCCCATCTCGGAGCGGCCCCAGCCGTCCAGCGGACCGGTCATCTTCCCGGTGACGACGACGGTCTTCCCGCTCAGCGGCCCCTCGACCGCGTCCTCGGCCTTCTCCTGGCGCGGCTCGGTCATGCCGACGCCCGCAGCGATCAGCTTGTCGATCACCGGGGCGAGGGCGGAGACCTGCTCCACGATGACCGGCGCCTTCTCCGGGCCTATGCCCTCGACCTCCTGCAGGGCGTCGGCGTCGGCCGCCCGGATGGCCTCCATGGTGCCGAAGTGCGCGGCGATGCGCCGGGACATGCTGCGGCCGGTGCCGGGGACGCCGAGCGCGCAGAAGACGCGGCTGAGGGGTCGGGACTTGGCGAGCCGGATCTGCTCGGCCAGCTTCGCACCCCGCTTGGCGCTGCCGGAGGCCTCGGTGAGCTGCCCCTCCGTCAGGGTGAACAGGTCGGCGACGTCTCCGACGGCCCCGGCGCCGATCAGGGCGTCGACGTACTTCCTGCCGAGGCCGTCGATGTCGAGGATGTCGCGCCCCGCGACGTACTCGATCAGCGGCGCGAGCGCACAGGCGGTGCCCTTCGCGCAGCGCCACCGCTCCTGGCTCTTGTCGATCTCCCCGCCGCAGTTGGGGCACGCCTCCGGCAGGGGTACGGGCAGGGCGTCCTGCGGGCGGAGCTCGACGACGGCGGCCTGGACGCGAGGAATGATGTCGCCGGCCTTGTGGACGGTCACGGTGTCGCCGATGTGGAGGTCGCGGCGGAGGATGTCGGCGGGGTTGTGCAGGGTGGCGCGGGTCACGGTGGACCCGTCGAGCTCCACGGCGTCGAGCACGGCCGTGGGGGCGAGCACACCCGTACGGCCTACCTCCCAGAACACGTCCTGGAGGACGGTCTGGCGCTCGACCGCCGGCAGCTTGTAGGCGATCGCCCAGTACGGGAAACGGCTGCCGAAGCCGGCCGTCGCCTGCTCGGTGGCGCTGTCGGCCTTGATGACAACGCCGTCGATGCCGAACGGCAGGGTCGCGCGCATCGCGGCGATCGCGTCGACCTTCTGCTGGGCCTCGGCGAGGGTCGCGACGACGTGCAGTCCGGCGGGGGTCGCCGCGGTGGTCCGCACGCCCGCCTGAGCCACCGCGGCCAGCGTCGCGGCGTGACCGGCCCCGGCGGGCAGGAACGCCACGCCGTCCAGGTCGACCGCGCCGTACGCCCAGAAGGTCATGGCCAGTCGGTAGGGCCGGTCCTTCGCCCGCAGCGTGCCGGCGGCGCCGTTGCGCGGATTGGCGAAGACGTCTCCGCCGTGCGCGATCCGTATCTCGTTCGCGGCCTCGAACTGCTCCTGGGTGAAGAGGACTTCGCCGCGCGCCTCGAAGGTGGCGGGGACGGGCAGCTGCTCGGGGAGGCCCACGACGGTCCCGATGACGTGGCTGACGTCCTCTCCCTGCGTACCGTCGCCGCGGGTGATGATCTGCACCAGGCGGCCGTCGCGGTAGCGGGCGGCGACGGCGGCGCCGTCCATCTTCGGCTCGACGGTGAACCCTCCCGCCGGCTCCTGTCCGAGCCGGCGCCGGAGGGAGGCGCCCCAGGCGACGAGCTCCTCCGGCGCGAAGACGTTGTCGAGGCTGAGCAGCCGGGTCGTGTGCGCGACGTCGCCGGTCGGGGCGGCTCCGTCGGCGACCTGGTCGGCGGGCGAGTCCGGGGCGACGTCGGCCGGATGCTCGGCCTCCCAGGCCAACACGGCGAGCCGCAGCCGGTCGTACGTGGCGTCGTCCATGACGCTGTAGCCCGCGCCGAAGTAGGTGCGGGAGGCGTCGCGCAGCCGCTCGATGGCGGCCTCGTACGCGGCACGGCTGGACAGGCTGAAGTGCGCCTCAACGGCGGGCGTTGTCGTCATGTCGAACATCTTGTCGCAGGGCACTGACAATGCCCCTCGGCGCACTACTGAGTGCTCATCCGGTGGGGATGCGCCGGGTCGGCCGGGCAGACGAAGGCCCGGTACTCGTCGCGCCCGGCGGCGACGCCGGTCGGAGAGCCCGGAGACGGAAACGGTCCCCAACTCGCCTGGGTCTCCGTCGAGTCCATGGTCAGCAGAAGGCGCATCTCGGCTCCGCAGGCGTCGCAATGGACCCGCACCAGATCGGTCCTGTGCCAGGAGTCCCAGCCGCCGATCTTCCAGCCGGGCGCGATCGAGAGGTCGTACTGGTAGGTGGGTGCCGCCCCGCCCACGCGCGCCTCGAAGGCGTCCTCCCACGCGTCGATCCGTTCCACGAGGGCCGGGGGCAGGTAGTCGGCCCACGGGTACTCGACGACCTGCTCCGGGTGGAGCACGCACGGCTCCGGCAGGTACCGCGTGCGCTCCACGATCGGCGGCTCGGGCTGTACGGACAACGGGCGCGTGACGTCCGCGGCGCGGCGCCAGAAGAGGCGCGTCGACGGCCCGAAGTGGCTGTACGAACCGTCCTCGTGCCCGCTGAACGGGCACCACAGCACCTGGAGCAGATCCGTTCCCTGTGGGGCGAAGGCCGCCAGGTCGGGGACGTCGCGCGCGTGGAACTGGGCGAGGGCGAGGAGCGGCAGAGGGCCGCCGTCGTGCCGGTCCGGCTGATGTCCGGCGTCGGACATCGCCCGGACCTCGGCCCGTTCGGCGTCGGTGTACGCCCACCCCGAGCCGTCGGCAGGTCGGGGCCGTGCCCGGGCCGCCGCGAGGATCTCCTCGTGGCGGCGGGCCCGTTGTGGCCGCACGCCCCGGACCCTGCCGTGCTCCCGACACTCCGGCCAGGCCTCGTCCGCCGGCCACGACAACGGCCCGCCCACCGAGCTGTCGGCGGCCGTGGGCGCGCCGGGGCGCGGATGCAGCCGCGTCGCGGTGCGCGCGTACGCCGTCAGCTCGGGAAAGGGAATGGTGATGTCGAGGGGGCGGTAGGGGGTGGTGGGCTTCACCGGACGACCGTATCCGGTGGGCATGCGACGGCCGTCATCCCCGCGGACACAGGAGGGTCTCCAGCGTCGGGGACAGCGGGTAGGCGCGCTCGGCGGGGAACAGTCCCTGAGCCTTCGCCGCGCGCCCCGACTGGATCAACGTCGCGGCCTTGCGGACCTGGGGAGTGACGTCGGTGAGACCGACGATCCAGTCGTCGTTGAACGTACGGATCAGATGGCGGCTGATCCCGACCTGGATGCTGTAGTGGTTCAGCGCCGCCCCGCGCACCGAGCGCTCCGGGTCCCACTGCACGTGCACGGCCGCCCGCGCGACGTCCGCCGGGTCCGCGGTCGTCAGGACCGCCCGGGACAGGGCCTCCTCCCACCCCTCGCGCGTGATCCGCACCGCGAGGATCCGCTCCTGGCCGGGCTTCCGGGCCCAGTTGCTGCGGTGCATCAGCCACAGGAACGAGGGCTTGATCCACGTCATCCGATGGAACGAGAACGGAGCGACGAACCGCCCGGCGCGCAGCGCCGCGTCGGCGATGGCGGGCGAGTAGGCCTGGTGGACCACGATCGTGCGTGCGTCGTAGTCGGCACGGATCTGGTACTGGGGTGCCATGCCCGGCACCCTGCCACCCGCCCCACGAGCGGTGCGAGCGGTTTTTGATCGCCCTCTGGTCGCAGAACGCCACCGTCATGGCGCAGAATCGCTCCTTCAGGCCGTTCGGGCCCGGGAGTTGTGGAGCGGGGAGTCGCAGAGTGCGTGTGGTGTTGTCGACCTACGGGGCGCGGGGCAGTGTCGAGCCGATGGCGGGGCTCGCGGTGGCCTTGCGGGAGGTCGGGGCCGAGGTGCGGGTGTGTGCGCCGCCCGACGAGGAGTTCGTGGAGCGGCTCCGTGAGGCCGGGCTTGCGGTGGTGCCCGCCGGTGCGCCGGTGCGGCCGCTGGTGACGACGGTGGTGCCGGGGTCGGCGGTGGGTCTGGCGCAGCGGGTGGCCGATTTGATGGCCGCGCAGTTCGAGACCGTCGCCTCCGAGGCCGAGGGAGGCGACGTGCTGGTGGCGACCGGGCCTCTGCCGGTCACGGCGAGCGCGCGGTCGGTGGCCGAGAAGCTCGGCATCCGTTACGTACACGCCAGCCATCAGCAGCTCGTGCTGCCGTCTCCGTACCGGCGGCCGCCCGCGCGGCGGGGCCGGCCGCTGCCGGAGGAGGTGACGGACAACCGGGCGCTGTGGGACCTGGACGCCCGGATCGCGAACGACATGTTCGGGGACATGCTCAACGCCCGGCGGGACGCGGCCGGACTGGCGCCGGTGGACAACGTCCGCGACTACGCGTTCACCCGGCAGCCGTGGCTGGCCACCGACCCCGTCCTCGATCCGTGGCGGCCGACGGACCTGGACGTCGTCCAGACCGGCGCCTGGGTCCTTCCCGACGAACGCCCGCTCCCCGCCGCTCTGGTGGAGTTCCTGGACGCCGGTGCTCCGCCGGTGTACGTGGGCTTCGGGAGCACGACCATGGGTGCGGCGCCGGACATCGCGCGGGTGGCCGTCGAGGCGATCCGTGCGCAGGGCCGGCGCGTGCTGATCGCCCGGGGCTGGGCGGATCTCGATGCCGTCGACGACGGGGAGGACTGCTTCGTCGTCGGCGAGGTCAACCACCAGGTGCTGTTCCGCCGGGTGGCCGCCGTCGTGCACCACGGCAGCGGCGGCACCACGACGACCGCCGCGCGGGCCGGCGCGCCCCAGGTCGTCGTCCCCCAGGGTGCCGACCAGCCGTACTGGGCGGGCCGCGTGTCCGACCTGGGCATCGGTGTCGCGCACGAGGGGCCGCGTCCGACCGTCGAGTCCCTGTCGGTCGCGCTCAAGAGCGCGCTCGCTCCCGAGACCCTCGCCCGGGCCACCACCGTGGCCGGCACGATCCGCTCCGACGGGGCGGCGGCGGCCGCGAAGCTGCTGCTCACCACCAAAGCGGTCTGAAACGCGTCACACGCCGACTCCCGTGCGGTCGGAGTCGGCGTGTGATCTCGCCTGCTCCCGCCGTGGGGCGGGAGTCGGCCGTTCGGCTCTTCGTCAGGCGGCGAGGAGCTGCAGGGTGTCGATGACGCGGTTCGAGAAGCCCCACTCGTTGTCGTACCAGGCGACGACCTTGACGTGGCGGCCCTCGACGCGGGTGAGCGCCGAGTCGAAGATGGAGGAGTGCGGGTTGCCGACGATGTCGGCGGAGACCAGCGGGTCCTCCGAGTACTCCAGGACACCGGCCAGCGGGCCCTCGGCGGCGGTGCGGTAGGCCGCCAGGACGTCCTCGACGGTCACGTCGCGGGCGACGGTGGTGTTGAGCTCGACGATCGAGCCGACCGGGACCGGCACGCGGATCGAGTCGCCGGACAGCTTGCCGTCCAGGTTCGGCAGCACGAGGCCGATGGCCTTGGCGGCGCCCGTGGAGGTCGGCACGATGTTGACGCCGGCGGCGCGGGCGCGGCGCGGGTCGCGGTGCGGGCCGTCCTGCAGGTTCTGCTCCTGCGTGTAGGCGTGGACCGTCGTCATGAAGCCGTGCTCGATGCCGGCGAGGTCGTCCAGGACCTTCGCGAGGGGCGCGAGGGCGTTGGTCGTGCAGGAGGCGTTCGAGACGATCGTGTGCAGATCGGCGTCGTACGCGTCGGTGTTCACGCCGTACGCGAGGGTGACGTCGGCGCCGTCCGCGGGCGCGCTGACGAGCACCTTCTTGGCCCCGGCGTCGAGGTGCGCGCGGGCGGCCTTGGCCGACGTGAAGCGACCGGTCGACTCGAGGACGATGTCCACTCCGAGTTCGGCCCACGGCAGCTGCGCCGGCTCGCGCTCGGCGAGCACCTTGATGCGGCGGCCGTCGACGACGAGGGTGTCCCCGTCGACGGTGACCGGGCGGCCGAGACGGCCCGACGTCGAGTCGAAGGCGAGCAGCCGGGCAAGGGCGGTGGGCTCCGTGAGGTCGTTGACGGCCACGACCTCTATGTCGGTGTCACGCTCCAGGAGCGCGCGCAGCACGTTGCGTCCGATGCGACCGAAACCATTGATGGCGATGCGAGTCATGAACGGTGTCCCTTCCGACCTTCTGATTCGCCACCCAGGTTCGCGCGGATCTCCCGACTCAACCAGCGGCGTGATCGCCACGGTCCGCAAGTATCGCGCCAAGGTCATCGGAAGGATCCGGCAAGGCCGCCTATTCCCCCTGTGCGAAGGTGCGCCGGTACTCGCTCGGTGTGGTGCCCAGGATGTGCTGGAAGTGCAGGCGCAGGTTCGCCCCGGTGCCCAGGCCCACGTCGGCGGCGATCTGCTCGACGCCCCGCTCGGAGCGTTCGAGCAGTTCACGGGCCATGTCGATGCGGGCCCGCATGACCCACTGCATCGGCGTGTAGCCGGTGTCCTCGGCGAACCTGCGCGAGAAGGTGCGCGGTGACACCGCCGCGTTCCGGGCGAGTGTCTCCAGGGTGAGGGGCTCGCCGAGCCGGTGCAGTGCCCATTCGCGGGTGGCGGCGAACCGCTCGCCGAGCGGCTCGGGGACGCTGCGGGGTACGTACTGTGCCTGGCCGCCGCTGCGGTACGGGGCGGCGACCAGGCGCCGGGCGGCGTGGTTCGAGGCGGCCACGCCGAGGTCGCTGCGCAGGATGTGGAGGCACAGGTCGATGCCGGAGGCGGCGCCGGCGGAGGTCAGCATGCTGCCCTCGTCGACGAAGAGGACGTTCTCGTCGACCTGGACGAGGGGGCGCTTGGCGGCGAGCGCCCGCGCGTAGTGCCAGTGCGTCGTGGCGCGTTTGCCGTCGAGGAGGCCGGTGGCGGCGAGCGCGAAGGCCCCCGTCGAGATGGCGGCGAGCCGGGCTCCGCGGTCGTGGGCGGCGATCAGTGCGTCGACGACGGCGGACGGCGGGTCCTCGCGGTCCGGGTGGCGGTAGCCGGGGACGAAGACGATGTCGGCCCAGGCGAGTGCCTCCAGGCCGTGGGCGACCTGGTACGACAGGCCGTCGCCGCCGGCCACGACGCCGGGTTCGGCGCCGCAGACCCGTACCTCGTACGGCATGCTCGCCCGGGTCGTGAACACCTGTGCGGGGATTCCGACGTCGAGGGGTTTCGCGCCTTCGAGTACGAGGACGGCGACGCGGTGGAGACGTGAAGCAGACACGTCCACGAGGGTACGCGTACGGGTGTCCGCCCTGGTCAGCGGTGGTGCCGAGGCCCCTTCCCGTCACCCCCGCCAGAGGACCCGGGCCGTGCGGGCGAGGACGCGGGGGCCGGTGAGCGCCTTCGGGTGCCTGCGCATGTGGACGACGTCCATGTACGTCTGGTTCACCCGCGAGTCCCGGACCGACGCGGTCGTGATGTGGTCGCCCGCCCAGCGCAGGAACCGGTAGCCGCGCGGGTAAGGACCGGTGACGTGCGGCTGGGCGAGGTCGGCGGTCGTCGAGAGCTGCCACGCGGCGTCGACGACCACCGCGGCCCGGCGGAAGTAGTCCCAGGCCGGGTCGTGCGGCGAGGCGCCGGACCGCAGGTGGACGTGGAGCGAGGAGGCCTGGAGGGTGGCGAGGGTCAGGCCCTGTCCGTAGACGGGGTTCACGGTCGCCATCGCGTCCCCGAGGACGACGAGCCCGCCGGGGAAGTCCGTCAGGTCGGTGAACCGGCGTCGCCGGCTCTCCCGGAAGTGGAAGGGCTCCACCTCGCCGGTCATCTCGCACCGCTCGGCGACTTCGCGCAGGGGTTCGACGCAGCGCCTCATCCGGGCGAGGAACTCGTCGCGGTCACGGCCCGGGCGGTGGTCGGCGTATCCGGCGAGGACGACGGACCAGGCGTCGTCCTCGACCGCGGCCAGCGCCCCGGGTTCGCACACGGCCGGCTGGTAGTCGCTCGCCGGGCCCGGTGTCGAGTGGGCGATGACCGTGTCCGGGAGCTCGCTCCCGCGGGCGAAGCGGGCGGTGGCGTAGCCGAGGTCGACGCGCATGCGGTCGACGGGTGCCTCGTCCCAGCCCTCGGCGGCGAGCCAGCTGCCGAGCCGGCTGGAGCGTCCCATGGCGTCGACGACGAGGTCCGTCCGTATGTCGTACGCGCCCGCCCCGGCCTCTCCGGCCGGCTCCGCCGCCGTGGCGTTCGCCGCCTCCAGCCGCGCGCCGACGACCCGTCCGCCCTGGAGGAGCAGTCCCCTGGCGGTGGCGGGTTCGAGCCTGACGTTGCCGAGGGCGGTCACACGGCGCCGTACGTGCGTCTCGATGAACGGGCGGGTCGCGCCGAGCATCCGTACGTCGGCGACGGGCGCCTTGAGCGCTCCGTCGACGTAGAACCGGACCTCGTCGCCCTGGCCGAGGCGGGCTCCGCCGTCGACCATCTCCCGGGTGATGCCCGGGAAGAACCGTTCGAGCTGGGTGTGGCCCATGGCGAGCAGGGCGTGCAGCTGCCCCCGGTGCGGCGCGCCGGGTCCCGTACCGTTCCGCCCGCCGTCGAGGAGGTCGGGTTCCACGACCACGACCTCCTCGGCGAAGTCGCTCAGCACCCGGGCCGCGAGCAGTCCGGCGAAGCTTCCTCCCAGAACGACGGCGCGCTTCACGTGTTTCCTCCGTTACGGGGTCGGGGCCCGGCCGGGCGCCTCTCATAGCGGCGGGCCGGGCCCCCGCGGGGCGGGGGGAGGGGGGGGCCGCCGGGACGGGGGGGGGGGCCGGGGGGGGGGGGGGCGGGCCGGGGGGGGTTAACAAAAGGCG
>NZ_JBSHDU010000001.1:241729-281922 GCF_053616475.1 Streptomyces sp. NPDC055815
CCCGGCGATGCTACCACCCACACCCCCGGCGCGATACTCGTGTTTCCTCCGTTCCGGGGGCGGCCCGGGCCGCCGCTAAGATCAGCGCGCCGCCCGGGACCCTATCGTGCCGGAGTACGGGGCGGCCGACGGTCAGGCCGTGGGGCCCGGGATCTGGAGGGCCAGGCTGTTGCGCTCCCAGCCGGACCACAGGCCGGTGTCCGTGCAGTAGGCGCAGCCCGGCCCGAAGAACATCCCCCGGGCGTTCTCGTCGCCCATCAGCCAGAACCGCAGCCAGGCAGTGGTCGGGGCGCGGAAGTCGCCGCCGTCCCCGATGGAGCTGAGGTGGCCGGCGCCGCGCACCTCGCCGTAGACGGCGGGAACGTGGGACGAGTCCCGGTACAGCGCCCGCACGAGCGCCGGCCACACCGTCAGGTCGCGCTCGCCGGCCAGGTAGAAGACGGGCTCGTCCATCAGGTCGGGGTCGGTGAGCGGTCCCGGTTGGATGGGGACGGCGGTGTCGACGCGGGGGTCGACGGCGGCGTTGACGGCGGCGGCGCCGCCCTGCGAGTGACCGGCGGAACCGATGTGTGCGAGGTCGACCTTCCGGTAGAAGGGGCTCGAACTGTCGGCGTTCCGGTGCTCCAGGACGTCGATCCCGGCGCGCGTGCTGAGCGCGAAGTTGGAGGTGGGGGTGTTGGCGGCGGCGACGATGAAGCCGTGGCTCGCCCAGTGGCGAAGGAGCGAGCTGTAGATCCCGGGCACGGCGCCGGTGCCGTTGCCCCAGATCACGACCGGGTGGAGCTCTCCTCGCTGCCCCATGTCCTTCGGGTAGTAGAAGGTGTGCACCACCTCGATGTCGACGTTCACCTCGTACGGGCCCGGCTGGTCCCAGGCGGTGCCGACGGACGGGATCCCGCCGGTCGCCGACTCCGTCGCGCCGGCGGTGCCCGGCCCGGCGTACGCCGCCGTCAGGAAGGCGAGCAGCAGGCCGCCGAGAGCGCGGCCCCAACTCCGTGACATGCGAACTCCTTTGCGAATGCGGCCCGTTGCGCGTCCTCGCAAGCGTGACCAGCGCCATGATCGAGCTCTTCCGCGGCAGTTGTCTGTCGGCAGGAGCCCAGTCCTGCCGGGGTCCGGCTGGGCAGTCGCCCAACGGCGCCGACCTGGTCCGGGACGGAAGTACGCCGTCCGGATCTGGTTCCCCCGTGTCCGGAACCGTTCGCGGACGACGGCACTCATGATCGGTGGACACAGGGGGTCAAGCGCGACACCGGCGCGGTCCCCCACCCCGCGGTTCGCCCCTGCCGGGCGCCGCGCCCCACTACCGGATGAAGCCGAGGAACCACCGTGCCCCTGCCTTCGCACCGCCGCCTGGCCGTGAGCGCCACCGTGATCGCCGCCCTCGCGGCGGGTGTCGCCCCCGCCACCAGTGCGTCCGCCGCTCCCCTCGTCCCGGCACCCGCCGCGACGACCGCGCCGGCGGTTCCCGCGCCGGACATGGCGGGCGTCGTCGCCGCTCTCGACTCGGCCATGGCCAACGGCGCGCCGGGGGCGATGGCCCGGTTCACCGGCCCGAAGGGGGTCGAGAGCCGGACCGTCGGCGTCCGGGACCGGGCGTCGGGGGCTCCGATGGACATCCACGCGCGGTTCCGGATCGGCAGCGTCAGCAAGACGTTCTCCACGGTCGTGCTCCTGCAGCTGGTGGAAGAAGGCCGACTGGAACTCGACGCGCCGGTGACCCGCTACCTGCCCGGGCTGCTCCCCGACGACCGCATCACGGTCCGGCACCTCCTCACCCACCGCAGCGGGCTCGCCGACTACACGGACGCGATGTTCAACGACACCGTGCCGGGCTTCGAAGCCGTACGGAACCGGGTGTTCAGCTACCAGGAGCTCGTCGACCTCTCCCTGAGCGAGCCCCGCACCACCGAGCCCGGAGTGGCGTACAAGTACTCCAACGCGAACTTCGTGGTCGTCGGCATGCTCATCGAGAAGGTCACGGGCCGACCGGTGTCCGACGCGTACGAGCGGCGCGTCTTCACGCCGCTGAAGCTGCGCGGGACGTCGTACGTCCACCCCGACACGCGCATCAAGGGCCTGCGCGTCCAGGGCTATCTGCACCCGGACGCGGCCGGGGACCCGCTCGTGGACTCCACCGAACAGACCGTGTCCTGGGCGCAGTCCGCCGGTGCCGTCATCTCCACCCCGGCCGACCTGAACACCTTCACCAGCGCGCTGATGCGCGGCCGGCTGCTGTCCCCGGCGATGCTGGAGGCGATGACGACGGTCACGCCGACGGACACGACGAACACCCGGTTCTACGGTCTCGGTCTGCGTCGTTACGACCTCTCCTGCGGCGCCCAGGTGTACGGCCACACGGGCACCGTGCAGGGCTTCTACACGTACGCGTTCTCGACCCGCGACGGCCGGCGCAGCCTGTCGGCCCTGGCGAACACGTCGAACCACGGCGCCGCCAACACGGCGCTCGGGGGAACCCTGGAGGCGGCCTTCTGCGGCAAGAAGCCGACGGTGGCGCCGTCCTCGCGCGCCGCCTCGTCGCCCGCGGCGCTCGACGCCGCGCCGCTGCCGGCCGAGCGGGACCTGCCGGAGCGCCACTGACGAAGGAGCGGGGCCTCGCCGCACGCCACTGACGGAACGGCGGGGCCTCGCCGCACAGTCCCTAGGCGCCGGTGATCACGCCTGGTACTCGGTGAGGTCGATGGCGTAGACCCGCAGGGGGAGGCCGAAGACCGGGTGGGTGGTCTCCCGCTCCGGCACCATGCCGAGCTTGCGCATGACGTTCTCGGAGGCCCGGTTGCCGGCGTGGGTGATGGCGACGACCCGGTCGAGTCCGCGGTCCTGGAGGGCGAACTCCAGGACCGCGTGGGCGGCCTCGGAGGCGTACCCCTGGCCCCAGAACTGCCGGCCGAGGCGCCAGCCGATCTCCACGGCGGGCAGCACCTCCGGCAGGAACTCCGGCACGGAGAGTCCGGCGAAGCCGATGAGCTCGCCGGAGCCGAGGAGCTCGACGGCGAAGATCCCGAAGCCCTCCTCGTCCCATTCCTCCTCGCACCGCTCGATGGCTTCCGCGGTCTGCTCCAGGTCCCGGACCGAACCGTCGCCGATCCACCGCATGACCTCGGGGTCGGCGTTGATCTCCGCCATGGGGACGAGGTCGTCGTCGCTCCAGCGGCGGAGGAGGAGTCGGGGGGTGAGGATCTCGGTCATGACCCCATCCTGACGCATCCGGTCAGCGGTAGTACGGCTCGACCACGGCCCGCACCTCGTCGAGCAGCGCGGGGCCGTCCTGCGGCACGGGCGGGCGGCCACTGCCGGGGCGGATGTCGAGGAGCTGCTCGTTGGACAGGGCGTACACGACGCGGCGCAGGCCGGCCTGCCGGATGACCGCTTCGCACATGCCGCAGGGCTCGCAGCTGGTGTACATCGTGGTCCCGGCCGCCGTGGCCGGATCGAGTTCCGCGGCCGCCCACCGGGCGAGCTTCAGTTCCGGGTGGGCGGTGACGTCCCGGTCGGTGAGGGTGGTGTTGTGCTCCTCCGCCAGGACCGTCCCGTCGGGTGCCGCGAGGAGCGATCCGAACGGCGGGTTGCCCGACTCCCGCGCCGTGGCGGCGAGGGCGATGGCGCGGCGCAGGAGGGTGCGGTCGTCGGCGGTCGTCATGACGGCTCCGTTCGGGTGCGGTGCGGGGAGAGGTGTGCGGCCACGGTGGCGAGTGCCTGCCAGGCGGCCTGCGGGTTCCTTGTCTCGTCGGGGTCGCCGCCGTACGGGTCGAGGACGACGGCCTCGGCGCCCATCCGTCGCAGCTGGTCGAGGTCGTCCATGATCTGTTCGATCGTCCCCTCCCCGGCGAGCCGGTCCGGTCCGCCGACCGGCGCGGTGGTGGGTCTGAGGGCGATACGGGGGGCCAGCGTGGGTTCCGGGAGGTGCAGCTCGTCCGCGTACTCCTTCAGCCTGGCGGCGCCTTCGCGGAGCTGTGCAAGGGTGCGGCGCAGGGGGTGCCAGGCGTCCCCGAACCGTACGGCGCGGCGCAGGCCAGGGTCGCTGTGGCCGCCGATCCAGACGGGGATCCGGCGGTCTCCGTAGGCGGCGGTGTCGGCCCAGGCCTCGCGGAGGGCCTGGAGGTGTTCGTCGGTGAGCCGTCCCCGGCGTTCGAAGGGGATGCCGAGGGCGGCGAACTCCTGCCGTGCCCAGCCCACCCCGACGCCGAGGACGAGCCGGCCGCCGCTCAGGGCGTCGAGGTTGGCCGCCATGCGGGCGGTGAGCAGCGGGTGCCGGTAGGGGGCGATGAGGACGGTCGTGCCGAGGCGGACGCGGCTGGTGACGCCGGCGAGCCAGGACAGGGTGGTGAACGGCTCGTAGAAGGGGGCCGGGTAGCGCTCGGCCACGTCGGGCGTGATGGCGACGTGGTCCGAGACCATCAGCAGGTCGTAGCCGAGGCCTTCCACGGTCTGGGCCCAGCTGCGCAGCATGCCGGGGTCGGCGCCGGGGCCGAAGTTGAGGATGTTGACTCCGATCTTCACGCGGCAGAGGCTAGCCAGGCGCGAGGGGTGTTCAGAAGTGATTCCCGCCCGTTCCTGGGCCGTTCGGCCGTGGATTCGCCGGTAATCTGATCGGATGACCGAGAGTCTTGATGCGACGGACTGGGCGATCCTGACGGAGGTTCAGCGGGACGGCCGGATCGCGTACACGGAGCTGGCACGGCGGGTGAACCTGAGCGCCTCGGCGACGAAGGAGCGGGTGCGGCGCCTGGAGGAGTCCGGGGTGATCACGGGCTACCGGGCGGAGGTGGATCTGGAGCGGATCGGATACGCGGTCCTCGCGGTCGTCCGGCTCAAGTACCCGGGGACCCGGCACGAGCCGCTGCGCCGGCTGCTCGGCGAGCGCGCGGAGATCCTGGAGTGCCTCCGTACGACGGGGGACGACTGCTACGTCCTCAAGGTCGCCGCCACGTCGATGGCGCACCTGGAGGAGATCGTGGACGCGCTCGCGGAGTTCGGCAGCACGACCACCCATCTCGTCTTCAGCCGCACCCTGCCGCTGCGCGGCCCGAGCGAGCCCCGGCCCAGCGGGACGAACGGGCGGTCTTCGGCGGCCGTGTGAGGGTCGGCGTCCGCGACGAGGACGGAGTGCGTGCCGCGTTGTGGTCCGTTGATGGGGCCGCCCCGGAGGCGCCGGCTGCCTCCGGGGCGGTTCCGTACCCCTGACTACTGGACGATCTTCAGGAGGCGGTTCGGGGAGCCGCTGCCCGGGCTGGTCACCTTGTTGGGCGTGGCGCCGTTGACCAGGGCGGTGGCGACCTGCGCCGGGGTGGCGGAGGTGTGGCCGGCCAGGTAGACCGCGGCGGCTCCGGCCACGTGCGGGGTGGCCATCGAGGTGCCGGAGATGGTGTTCGTGGCGGTGTCGCCGGTGTTCCAGCCGGCGGTGATGGAGACGCCGGGGGCGAAGAGGTCGAGGACCGAACCGTAGTTGGACCAGCTGGCCTTGGCGTCGGTGCTGTTCGTGGCGCCGACCGTGAGGGCGGCGGCGACGCGGGCGGGCGACGAGGAGGAGGCGTTGACGCCCGAGTTGCCGGCGGCGACGGCGTAGGTGACGCCGTCGGCGATGGAGTTCTTGACCGCGTTGTCGAGGGCGGTGGAGGCGCCGCCGCCGAGGGAGAGGTTGGCCACGGCGGGAGCGCCCGCCGCGTGGTTCGCGGTGACCCAGTCGATGCCCGCGATGACGCCGGCGGTGGTTCCGGAGCCGTTGTTGTCGAGGACGCGGACGGCGACGATCTTCGCCGACTTGGCCACGCCGTAGGTGGAGCCGGCGATGGTGGTGGCGACGTGGGTGCCGTGACCGTTGCCGTCCTGGGCGACGGAGTCGCCGTCGACGGCGTCGTAGCCGTTCACCGCGCGCCCGGCGATCTCGGAGTGGCTGATCCGCACGCCGGTGTCGATCACATAGGCGGTGACTCCGCTGCCGGCGCTGTCGGGGTACGTGTACGTGCCGGACAGCGGCAGGTTGGCCTGGTCGATGCGGTCCAGGCCCCAGGGGGCGTTGGACTGGGTCGCGTCGGCGCGGACGATCCGGTTCTGCTCGACGGACGCGACGGCCGGGTCGGCGGCGAGGCGGCGGGCCTCGGTCGCGCCGAGGGTGGCCGTGTAGCCGTTGAGGGCGGAGCCGAAGGTCTTGCCGACCGTGCCGCCGTAACCGGCTATGAGGTTCCGGCCCTTGGCGGAGGAGGCCTTGAAGCCCGCGCCGTGCTTGAGGGTGACGATGTAGCTGCCCGGGACCGCGTCGGCCGAGTCCGCCGCGAGGACGGTCCCCTCGGCGGGGACGGCCTGGGCGGGGACGGCGGCGAAGGTGCCGAGCAGGGCGGCGGCGGTCGCGGCGGAAGCCGTCACGGCGAGGCGGGTCTTGTTGCTCTTGGGGAGTGCCATTGCGTGGGAGTCCTCCTCATGGGTGTCGCGCCCGAGGGGGTGGGGCGGCGCGACTGTGGGGGGTGCACGTGGGGCCACGTACACGGTCGGGACCGGTGTGTCCGGTCCCGTCGTGATCAGCAGCCTGGCCGCTCCACGGGCGTGGCTCAAGGGAGTTGAGGTCTTGTCATGCATCCGCCATACGTCTGCAATGGAAGGCCCGTCGACGCCGGTTCACCTGGCCGAATCAGGCGCTCCGGTGGCCGGGAACCGGGCCCGCGGGATCCCCCGAGAGCGCGTCGGCGAGGGCCGCCGCGAACCCGTCCCGGTTGTCCAGCATCAGGTTGTGGCCCGCGCCGGCCACCTCGATCACCGGAATGCCCCTCGCGGCCGCCTTCTCCGCGTCGGCGTCCGGCAGGCTCAACTCCCCCACCAGGAACGTCCGGGGCACCCCGAGACCCGCAAGCAGATCGCCCGGCGCGGGCACGCTTCCCTCCACCAGGGCGACCGCGCTGCGGTGGACGGCCCGCGGATCGGCGAGCCGCAGCCGGGCGGCGTAGTCCGGGCGGTCGGCGCCGGCGAGCATCCTGGCGAAGCCCTCCGCGACGAACGCGTCCTCGTCCTGGGCCGCAACGGGCGAACTGAACGCCCCACCGCCCGCGTACAGGTTCGGCTCCGCCACCACGAGTCTCGCCACCAGGTCCGGGCGGGCCGCCGCCAGATGGATGACCACGGCGCCGCCCATCGAGTGCCCGACGAGGTCCACGCCCGCGACTCCGAGGTGGTCGAGGACGGCGGCCACCGCCGCCGCCTGCGACTCCATGCGGTAGTCGAAGTCCGCGGGCCGGTCGCTCAGCCCGTGTCCGAGCAGGTCGACCAGGAGCGCCCGGCCGCCGCCGAGCGCGGGATGAGCCGCGATGTGGGCGAAGTCGGAGGCCGCCGTGCACCCGAGCCCGTGGACGAAGACCCGCACCGGACCCTCCCCCGGCAGTTCGATCCACCGGATGTACGCCCGCTCGTCCGCCAGGAACAACTCCCGCATGCCGCTCTCTCCCCTGTGTCGCGCCACGGTCCGACCGTCAGGGGCCCACCCTACGAGCCACCACTGACAACGCCCCGGCGCTCCGGCTCCCGCCCCGGGCGCGAGGTGTCGGATAGCGTCGGCGACAAGCAGCCCGGCACCGCCGGACGCCCTCCGAAAGGACGCAACCGATGCCCCTCGAAGGCGAGTACGAGCCCAGCACGACGGCCTGGGTCCGCGAGCAGGTCGAGCTGTACGAATCGTCCGGCGGCACCCAGGGCACGACGATGCGGGGCCTCCCCGTCGTCCTGGTCACCAGCCTCGGCGCCAGGAGCGGCAAGCTCCGCAAGACCCCGCTCATGCGGGTCGAGCACGAGGGCGCGTACGCGCTCGTGGCGTCGAACGGCGGCGCGGTCAAGCACCCCGTCTGGTACCACAACCTGGTGGCCGCACCCCTGATCGAACTGCGCGACGGCACGCGCGCGTGGGACATGAAGACCCGTCTGGTGACCGGCGCGGAGCGCCAGGCCTGGTGGGAGCGGGCGGTCGCGGCCTTCCCCGACTACGCCGACTACCAGCGCAGGACCGACCGCGAGATCCCCCTCTTCCTCGCTGAACCGGTCGTCCAGGACGTGTAGGGCGCGCGCGTCCGTACGCGGGTCAGGCCCACGCCCGTGAGGATGATCGCCATGCCGGTCAGCACCCGGGCGGTCAGGGGCTCGTCGAGGACCAGGGCGCCCAGGGTCACGGAGACCACCGGGAGGAGGTAGCCGACGGTGGCGGCGCTGGTGGGGCCTTCCTCGGCGATCATGCGGTAGTTGAGGTGGAAGGTGAGCCCGGTCGCGAAGACGCCGAGGACGAGGACCGCGAGCAGTCCTGTCGCGGTCACCCGAGCCGGGCCACCGGCCGCCAGGGCGGGCGTGCTGAGGGCGGTCGCCGCGAGGAGCTGCGCGGCGGAGAGGGCCAGGGGCGCGGTGCCCCGGTCGGTGAGCCGGCGGGCCATGTACGCGAAGGCCGCCGCATAGCTCAGGGAGGCGCCGAGCAGTGCGAGCGCTCCCCACGTCATCAGGTCCGTGTTCC
The DNA here is from genome assembly GCF_053616475.1 of Streptomyces sp. NPDC055815. NCBI lineage: Bacteria > Bacillati > Actinomycetota > Actinomycetes > Kitasatosporales > Streptomycetaceae > Streptomyces > Streptomyces sp. NPDC055815. Next base: position 250,230 of record NZ_JBSHDU010000001.1, read on the forward strand.
AGGGCGCGAAGACGAGCAGGACTCCGGTGAAGCCGAGGGCGAGCCCGACGAGCCGGGCCGGGTGCAGAGGGCGTTCCGTACCGAGGCCGAGGCCGATGAGGAGGGACCAGAGCGGGGTGGTGGCGTTCAGGACGCCGGCCACTCCGCTGTCGACGCTCTGCTCGCCGACGGAGAAGAGCAGGAACGGCAGCGCGTTGCAGAGGAGGGCGGCGATCGCGAGGCGCTTCCAGGTGCCGCGGTCCCGTGGCAGCCGCTGTCCGGCTCCGTACGCGAGCGCGAGGAGGACCGCCGCGCCGAGGAGGCACCGTACGAAGGTGATCCATCCCGGGGGGAGGCCCTGGCCGAGGGAGATCTTGATCCAGAGGAAGCCCGAGCCCCAGAGCAGGGCCAGAACGCCCATGCGTATCGCCGAAGTCATGGCTCCCACGGTCCCGGGCCTCGGCCTACAGGACAAGCGAAGGATCGTGCATCCAGCGTTAAGCTCTCCTACATGCTGGACGTGAGACGCATGCAGGTGCTCCGGGCCGTCGTCACCAGTGGCTCCGTCACGGCCGCCGCCGGGCACCTCGGTTACACCCCCTCCGCGGTGAGTCAGCAGATCGCCGCCCTGGAGAAGGAGGCCGGCATCGCGCTGCTCGAACGGTTCGGCCGGGGCGTGCGGCCGACCGCCGCCGGGCGGCTGCTCACCGAGCACGCCGCCGTCATCGGCCAACGGCTCGCCGAGGCAGAGACGGCGCTCGCCGATCTCCGGGCGGGCCGCACCGGTCGGATCGTGGTCCGTTACTTCGCCACGGCGGGAGCCGATCTCGTCGCCCCCGCCCTGGCCCGCTTCCGCGCCGAACACCCGGGCGTACGGGTCGATCTGAGGATCGCGGAGGGCGAACCGGACGAGGAGGCGGACCTCACCCTCCTCGTACGGCCCCGGGGCGGCGGCCCGGCGGCGTCCGGCGACGGGCTCCGGCTCGTCCATCTGGTCGACGACCCGTACCGCGCGGTCCTGCCCAGGGGGCACCGGCTCGCCGGCCGGCGCGGCGCCGTCGATCTGGCCGACCTGGCCGCCGAGCCCTGGGTGGGCAGCGAGCGGCCCGGGCCCTGTCTCGACGCGGTCCTCGACGCGTGCGCGGCGGCCGGGTTCTCCCCGGACATCGCGGTGGAGTGCGAGGAGTACGCCACCGCGCAGGGCTTCGTCGCGGCCGGTCTCGGCCTGAGCCTGATCCCCCTGATGGGCCTCGGCAGCCGCCACCCGAACGTGGTCGTCCGCAAGGTCCGCGGTCCCGAGCCGGTCCGCGCGATCCACGCGGCCGTGCGGGAGTCCTCCCTGGACCTGCCCGCCGTACGGGGCCTCCTGACCGCGCTTCAGGAGGCCTGACCGGGCGGGGTCACGGTGCCAGGACCGTGAGGAGGTGGGCGACCTCGCGGGCCACGGCCGCGCGGGCCGGGGTGAGGTAGTGGCGCGGGTCGACCGTGGTGGGGTGCTCGGCGAGGTGGGCGCGGACGGCCTCGGTGAAGGCCTTGTTGAGATGGGTGGAGACGTTCACCTTGGTCATGCCCGCCGCGACCGCCTCGGTGAGGTGCGGGTCCGAGACGCCCGAGGAACCGTGCAGGACGAGCGGGACGTCCACCGCCGCGCGCAGCCGGGCGATCAGGTCGAGGTCGAGCACGGCGTCCCTGGTCACCATCTGGTGGGCGCTGCCCACCGCGACCGCGAGGGCGTCGACTCCCGTGGCCGCGACGAAGGAGCGGGCCACCTCGGGGTCCGTACGCACTCCCGGTGTGTGGGCGCCGCCCTTGCCGCCGACCTCTCCGAGTTCGGCCTCGACCCAGACGCCGTGGCGGTGGCAGTGCTCCACGACCTCGCGGGTCGCGGCGACGTTCTCCGCGTACGGAAGCTTGGAGGCGTCGAACATGACCGAGCCGAGGCCGAGGGCGACGGCCTCGCGGACGAGGTCGGGGTTCTCGGCGTGGTCGAGGTGGACGGCGACGGGCGTCTTGGCGGCGCGGGCGACGGCCAGCGAGGCGAGTGCGACCGGTTCCAGGGCGCCGTGGTAGCGGACGGTGTTCTCGCTGATCTGGAGGACGACCGGCCGGTCGGCGTTCTCGGCGCCGGCCACGATGGCCTGGGCGTGTTCGAGCTGGAGGACGTTGAACGCCCCCAACCCGGTGCCCGCGGCGCGGGCCCGGCGGACGATCTCGTCGGTGGGCGTCAGCGCCATGGTGCGTCTCCGGGCTGGTGAGCGGGTACGGGGCGGCGGTCAGGCATGGACGTCGGCGAGGACGACGGAACGGGTCAGGTTCCGGGGGGTGTCCGGGTTCAGGCCCTGGTCCTCGGCGACGGCGACGGCGAGGCGCTGGGCGCGGACCAGGTCGGCGAGCGGGTCGAGGTCGCTCTCGACGAGGGTGCCGCCGACCTTGCGCACCTCGTCGGCGAGTCCGCCGGGCAGGGCGCCGAAGCCCCAGGTCACGCGGCCGGGTCCGGTGATGCTGATCGGGCCGTGGCGGTACTCCATCGCCGGGTACGCCTCGGTCCAGGCGCCGGCCGCCTCGCGCATCTTCAGGCCCGCTTCCAGGGCGAGGCCGTAGGTCCAGCCGGTGCCGAGGAAGGTGAACTGCTCGGCCGTGCGCACGCTCTCGTCGAGCGGGGAGGTGACGGCCCGCTCGGCGTCCCGGGCGGCGTCCTCGACGGTGCCGAGTCCCTCAGGGAGGGCGTCCTCGGCCTCCAGGTGCGCGCGGACGAGGGCGAGCACGGTGGTCGCGAAGCGGGTCTGGACGACGGACTCCTCGTCGGCGAAGTCGAGGACGGCGACCTCGTCGGCCAGGTCCATCACGGGGGTCGTGGGGTCGGCCGTGATCGCACCGGTGGGGACCGTGCCGCGCAGCCGGGACAGGACGGCGAGGACCTCGCTGGTGGTTCCGGAGCGGGTGATGGCCACGACCCGGTCGTAGCGGCGGCCGTAGGGGAACTCGGAGGCGGCGAAGGCGTCGGTCTCGCCGTGGCCGCCGGACTCGCGCAGCTCCGCGTAGGCGAGGGCCATGAACCAGGACGTGCCGCAGCCGATCACCGCGACCCGCTCGCCGCGTCGCGGCAGGGCCGCGACGTGCTGGGACAGGGTGCGGGCCGCCTGGCGCCAGGTCGCCGGCTGGGAGGCGATCTCCACGGCGGTGCGAGTGGTGCTCATGCCGATCTCCTTGCACGAAGGGTGCGGGATGGTGACGGAAGATGCTTGAAGGCTCACCTATTCAAGCAGAAACAAGCACCCCCTTCCAGGTTCGACACCCCCGACACCGACCTCACGGAGGAGACGGGCGCAGCCCTCCCGAGTCGGGGTGAAGCCGCCCTCATCTGCGCTCATTGGTCTGTTCTCGGACCAATCCACAGCCGCCTATCACCAGGTCTCTCCCTGTTCACGCACTAATTACCGCGCCGCCGTATACCTTTAAGCTCGCCTCCCTCATCATGTCTCCGACGTGCCACCGGGGCACAGGGTGACAGGAGAGGCGGGGCATGATTCCCATCAGCCGCAGGGGATTCGTCGGGATCGGCGCGGGGCTCATGGCGGGGGCCGCGCTGCCGCCGGTCCAGGCCTCCGCCGCCGCGAGCACGGCGACCGGCACCCTGAAGGACGTGAAGCACGTGGTGATCCTCATGCAGGAGAACCGCAGCTTCGACCACTACTTCGGCACCCTGAAGGGCGTGCGGGGCTTCGGCGACCGCGCCGCGGGCAACCTGCCCGGCGGCTGGGGCATGTTCAACCAGCCCAACTGGGGCGGCCGCCAGTATCCCTGGAAGCTCAGCGACACCCCGCCCGCCGGTGGCGTCGACGGCGAGACCCTCGCGCAGTGCAACGGCGACCTGCCGCACAGCTGGACCTCGCAGCACGCCGCGTGGAACAAGGGACGGCTCGACAACTGGGTCACGGGTGTGGGCAACACCCGGACGCTCGGTCACCTCGACCGCGGGGACATCCCGTTCCACTACGCGCTGGCCGACAACTACACGATCTGCGACGCGTACTTCTGCTCCACGCTGAGCGCCACGGGCCCCAACCGCACGTTCCTGTGGAGCGGGAAGATCGACGGCTCCAGCAAGGACGGCGGCGACGAGTCGGGGCTCACCTGGGAGTCGTACGCCGAGGCCCTCCAGCGCGCCGGGGTGAGCTGGAAGGTCTACCAGAACGCCCAGGACAACTACGGCGACAACGGCCTCGCGTACTTCAAGAGGTTCACCGACGCGCGCCCCGGTGACCCGCTGTACGACCGGGGCATGGCCTCGGTTCCGAAGGTGACCGGCTCGACGCCGGACGACATCGCGGCGGCGATCCGCGCCGACGTCGTGGCGGGCACCCTGCCGCAGGTCTCGTGGGTGGTCGCGAACGAGGCCTTCTCGGAGCACCCGTACGCCCCGCCGGGGGACGGCGCCCACTTCGTCGACCTCGTCTACCGCGCGCTGGCCGCGAACGCCGAGGTGTTCGACTCGACGGTGCTGTTCCTCAACTACGACGAGAACGACGGCTTCTTCGACCACGTCCCGCCGCCGGTCGCCCCTCCGGGGACCGCGGGCGAGTACCTCGACGGCGTGCCGATCGGCCTGGGCTTCCGCGTCCCGATGATTGTCATGTCCCCGTGGACCCGGGGTGGCTGGGTGAGCTCGGAGGTCTTCGACCACACCTCGGTGCTGCGTTTCATGGAGACCTGGACGGCGGCGCTCGGCACCCCGGCCACCTGTCCCCACATCAGCGCGTGGCGGCGGAAGGTCACGGGTGACCTGACCGGCGTCTTCGACTTCGCCAACCCGGTGTACGGAGTGCCCGCGGGCCTCCCGTCGACGGCGAAGGTGATCGGGCAGGCCACCTGCGGCCCGCTGCCGAACCCGGCACCCCAGAACAACGCGCTGCCCGCGCAGGAGTCCGGCACCCGTCCGGCGCGCGCCCTGCCGTACCAGGTGAACGGCAACCTCGACCGCTTCGAGTTCGGCGCCGCGGGCAAGATCCTGGCCTGGTTCTCGATGACCAACCAGGGCTCGGAGGCGAAGCGGTCGGCGCACTTCTCGATCCATCCGCACCAGTACCGGGACACCGCCGCCTGGCAGTACACCGTCGATCCCGGCGACACCGCCACGGACTACTTCAACATCGGCCTCGGCTCGGGGTCCGGGAAGTACGACATCTCGATGATGGGCCCGAACCGCTTCCTGCGCCGGTTCATCGGGGACGCCTCCAAGGCCGGCAAGGCCGTCGAGGTGGCCGCCCGGTTCGCGCCCGAGGCCGGGACGGGCAAGACGGCCCTGTGGTTCAAGATGACGAACACCTCGGCCGGTCCCGTCACCTTCACGATCCGCTCGAACGCCTACCGCTCCGACGGCCCATGGACGTACACGGTGCCGGCGAACTCCAGCCGCGAGGACTTCTTCAACGCGGTGGCGTACAACGGCGGCTGGTACGACTTCACGATCCTCGCCGACATCGACGGAACCTGGTCGCGCCGGTACACCGGACACATCGAGACCGGAGCCGCGAGCGTCAGCGGCTGATCACTCGCGCGCGTGCGGGGCGGCGGCCGGAAGGTCGCCGCCCGGCACACGCGCCGTCAGCGGCCGGCGTGCGCGGCGCGGCGGATCGTGGCGTCGAGGAGGGCCACCGCATCGGCGGCCGTACGGCCGGGGGCCCGGTTCCACGGCCCGATCAGTCCCTGCCATCCGCGCGACCGCAGCTCGGTCATGGTCCAGGCGGCCGCCTCGTGCATGGTGTCCGCACTGCCGTAGCCGAGCCGGTGGGCGGCGAGCAGGGCACCGCAGACACAGCGTGCGCCGCGTACGTCCCGCAGCTTGTACGGGGCGTTCTGCCAGCCCCACTCCGTCAGCACGAGGCGCGCGTAGCCGAGGTGGACCGAGGGGCGCAGTTCGGCCTGACCGATGCGGCGCCAGGCATGGAGCCGGTCCGGCAGCACGGCGCCGAGACGCCCGGGAAGGCGACGCTCGGCGGGCAGCGCCGGGGGCAGCGCGGCGAGCGCGTCGGCCACGAGCCGGTCCACCGGCACGCTGAGCAGCTCCCGCCAGCCCTCCACCGCCGGAGGTGACGGCTCGGGGACGGTCAGGTCCGTGACGATCCGCTGCCAGGTGGCGCTCTCGAAGAGGGCGGCGGCCTCGCGGTCGAGGGTGTCGAGCGTGTCCGGGGTGTGGGGTCTGAGCAGGGAGGTGGAAGGCGGCATCTGGGTGGCTCCTGGGGTCGACTCCCTCCATCTTTCAAGACGAATGTCGCTTTTGCGACTTTTGCTCCCGCTCGGAGCGTCGCCCACCCGAATGGCCCATCGCGGGGATTTCGCCCCCTAATTACCCACCACGGAATTACACCCCAAATTCGGACATTACACTCCGGGTGATGCGACTCACTCATTCGGCCCGAGCATTCGGCGGCACCCTCCCCCACCCCTTGCCCGGCAAGGAAGTTCGACACCCCGCGGACGGCGTCGATCTTGAATTCCCTCAATTAATTGATCCATTTCCCGCCCCGCGCCATCCACTCCTCTTGTTATCCGTCGCATTACTGGCCTACGGTCACCTCCATTCGAGCGGAACGCCCAATCCTGCCACCGCTCGATAAACCTCCCTTTTCACCCGACGGCAGGAGCGGGGGACCCACGAATACGCCGGTCCGGAATCCGGAACGGCTCGGGGTGAAGCCGCGTGCGCGCGGCCGGACATCTCCCGTCCGAACCCGACAGCTCACCCCGCAGGCGCCGGAGAGGACACCGTCATGCCTGCTCACGGTAAGCACCGCCGCCCCCGCCGCGGCCACGTCTCCCGCGGTCTCGCCCTGGTCGGCACCGGTGGCGCCGCCCTGACCCTGCCGCTGATCGCCCCGGCCGTCGCCGGCGCGGCGCCCGCGTCCGGCGCTCCGCAGATCGCCACCCAGACGTTCAAGGCCCCCGCCGCACCGGTCGCCGCCAAGGCTCCCGCCGCCCCGGCCGCCGCACACACCTACACCGTCGTGAGCGGCGACTCGCTTTCCCTGATCGCCCACAAGAAGGGAATTCAGGGCGGCTGGAAGAGCCTTTACCGTGCCAACAAGAGCGTCGTGGGTGACAATCCGTCACTCATTCGCCCCGGACTCGAACTGACGATTCGTCGGGATTCCGCGAAGACCGCTCCCTCGCAGGCGAAGGCCAAGAAGTCCGCCACCACCAAGCGCCCGTCGGCCACCCCCGCCGTCGCCACCGGTAGGGGCGCCGCCGCCGCTGCGGCCACCCCGGCCGTCGCCAAGGCCGCCCCGGTCGCCGCCACGAACTACGCCGACAACCTCGACGGCTGGATCCGGGAGTCGCTCGCCATCATGGGCCAGCACGGCATCCCCGGCTCCTACGACGGGATCTACCGCAACGTCATGCGCGAGTCCTCCGGAAACCCCCAGGCCATCAACCTGTGGGACTCCAACGCCGTCGCCGGCACCCCCTCGAAGGGCCTGCTCCAGGTCATCGAGCCGACCTTCCTCGCCTACCACGTGCCCGGCACGTCCATGGACCTGTTCGACCCGGTCGCCAACATCACCGCCGCCTGCAACTACGCGGCCGACCGCTACGGCTCCATCGACAACGTCAACTCGGCGTACTGACCTTCCGCCGGAAGTGCTCCTGGAACCAGGAGGTGGCGAGGTCCGCCACCTCCTCCAGGGCACCCGGCTCCTCGAAGAGGTGGCCGGCGCCGCCCACGACGGAGAGCCGGTTCTCACAGCGCAGCAGCGCCAGGGCCCGCCGGTTGAGGTCCAGGACCAGCGCGTCCGCACCGCCCACCACCAGGAGCGTCGGGGCGCGCACCCGGGCCAGGTGCTCGGCCGCGAGGTCCGGCCGACCACCGCGTGAGACGACGGCGCTCACCGGGGACGCGGGATCGCCCGCCGCCCACAGCGCGGCGGCCGCGCCCGTGCTCGCGCCGAAGTACCCGAACGGCAGTCCCGTGCTCTCGGGCCGCGCGGCCAGCCATTCCGTGGCCCCCGCGAGCCGCCCGGCGAGGAGCGGGGTGTCGAAGACATGCGCCCGGTCGGTCGCCTCCGACTCGGTCAGCAGGTCGAAGAGCAGCGTCCCCAGGCCCGCCCGGTTGAGCGCCGCGGCGACGGCCCGGTTCCGCGGGCTGTGGCGGCTGCTGCCGCTGCCGTGCGCGAAGAGGACGATGCCGCCCGCGTCCTCGGGCACCGCGAGGCGCCCACTCAGGGTGACCCCGCCGACCGGGATCCGGACGTCCGTGTCCCGTACGACAGGGTCCCGCTCGGCCCTGTTCCGGTCCAGGCAGGCGATGACCTCGGCGTCCGGAGTCTGCGAGAAGTCCCGGTAGAACTGCCCGATCGCGAAGAACAGCTCCGGCGCGTGCACGCTGACCGTCTCGTCGGCCTCGCCACCGAGGCGGGCCGTCCAGCCACGCGGCGCCACCGGGACCGCGAGAACGATCCGGGCCGCGCCCCTGGCCCGTACCACCCGGCAGGCCGCCAGCGCCGTGGCCCCGGTGGCCAGCCCGTCGTCGACCACGACGACCGTCCGCCCTTCGAGGGGCACGGACGGCCGGCTGCCCCGGTAACGCTGAGCGCGGTGTTCGAGCTCGGCGTGCTCCCGCTCCTCCACGGCGGCGAGATCCCGCTCCCCCACCCGGGTCTCCCGGAGCACCCGCTCGTTGAGCACCCGCACACCGCCCTCCCCCAGGGCCCCCATCGCGAGCTCCGGCTGGTGGGGCACCCCGAGCTTGCGTACGAGACAGATGTCGAGCGGCGCGTCGAGGGCGTCGGCGACCTCCGCCGCCACCGGGACGCCACCCCGTGGAAGCCCGAGGACCACGACGTCCTGGCCCTTGAGGTGGTCGAGCACGGCGGCCAGCTGCCGCCCCGCGTCCGTGCGATCGCTGAAGAACATGGTCCGCCGCCCTTCCGCCTGCGCGGCTCGGGCCCGGGGAGAAACGGTGCGCCCCGTCCCCTGCCCGCCTCTCCAGGGTAGTCGGGCCGCGGCGCCGGTCGGCGGGGACGGCTCCGGACGGGTCAGCGGGACTGCAGGGCGTCGAGCGCCACGGCCTGGGCTATCGCCAGGCGCCGGTCGAGCTCCGGGTCGGCTATGTCGAGCACGTACCGGTCCCGGATCCCGAACCGCTTGTCGACCGACATGACCGGCCGACCGCCCTCGGCGAAGTCGAAGTGGTACGGCACGACGAAGGGAAGGAGGTCCGTGAAGGGCAGGAACTCCCAGGCCCGCCGCAGCAGCGCCACCGTCTCGTTCCGCTCCCGCCCCGTGGCCTCCCGCCCCTCGTCCTCCCGGCTCAGGTGCCAGGTACTGCGCAGCAGAGAGGCCCCGAAATCCTTCCGGAAGCTGCCCAGTCGGGTGCCGGACGCCCCGACCACGTCGTACGTCGCGCCCAGGTCGATGACCTGACGCGCCTTGAAGGTGAAGAGGACCTGGCGCCGTGACTCGTCCGTGTAGAAGGTGACGTGCTCCTTGAGCGCCATCCTCTTCTGGTGGGCGAAGGCGACGAGTTCGGCCTCCTCGCCGTCCGGACCCACCGTGTGCACCAGGTAGCGGTTGGCCATCGGCGTCACCTTCTGCCGTACGAGGAAGCGCTGCTGTGACTGTGCGAGGCCCATCGGTCGTGCTCCTGCCGGTCGTGGACGGTCCGTGGAGGACCGCCCCCTGAGGTCGTGAGCACGATGGTCCATGGCCGAGGGGACCCGCCGCTGTCCTCGAAAGTCGTCGCTTCCGTCGACGTTCGGATGAAAGAGAAGAGACGAGAGATGAGAGAGGCGAGAGGAGATCGATCGGGGAGCGAGCTCAGGCGCCGAGGAAGGCCTCGATCGCCTCGGCGAGGGCCTGCGGGGTCTCCTCCGGGGCGTAGTGCCCGGCGTCCTTGAGCACTTCGAGGCGGGCGTTCGGGTACCAGCGCAGCCAGGTCGCCTCCATCGCCTCGGTGCCGAGCGCGGGGTCGTGCGCACCGACGACGAGCAGGACGGGGACGGGGTTGTCGCGGACGCGCTCGTGGAAGTCGGTGCGGGACCAGGAGTCCAGATAGGCGCGGAAGGCCGTCGCGGAGGAGCGGGTGACGGAGCGGTCGACGAGGGCGCTCAGCCAGGCGTCGTCGTAGCGGCCGCCGGTGGTGTTGTCGATGATCGCGCGGCGGTTGGCCGGTTCGTCGGCCGCTCCGGCGAAGAGCTCCCAGGTCTCCCCGTCGAGCGGGAAGCCGGCGGCGGAGACCGGTGAGACGCCGATGATCGAGCGGATCCGGTCGGGGGCGTCGAGAAGCATCAGCTGGGCCGCCTTGCCGCCCATGGAGTGGCCGATGACGGAGAAGGAGTCCCAGCCGAGGTCGTCGGCGACCGCCAGGGCGTCGGCCGCGACCTCCTCCATCGTGTAGTCCCCCGCGTGGTCGAGGGCGTCGCCGTAGCCCCGGCAGTCCACGAAGGCGTAGGTGCCGAGGCTGTCGTCGAGGTGGGCGCGCAAGGGCGCGAAGCTGGTGCGGTCGCCGAACCAGTTGTGCAGCACGAGGGCCCTCCCGGGACCTTCGCCGTGTACGTCGTACGGAAGAACCTGGCCCGTCATCGTGCCCCCTGCTCGCGAGGTGTGCCGCCGCGCGCCGACGGCGGCGGTCGACGACCGAGTGTGACGGCGCGGGCGCGTGGGGTCAACACCGCCGGAAGGGGCGCGCGGGAGCGTGTCGGACCCGCCGCGCCCCGTGCAGGGCGCCTGCCGGGTCCGGGATGCGGGTGCTTTCGCCTCGGGGGCATCCTGGCTGTGTGACCTCGCACGGCGCGTCCGGCCCCGGCCCGGCGGGCGGCACCGGGCGTCCGTCCGGGAACGGCGCCGACGACGGGCCTGCTTCCGGCGCGCTCACGTGGGCCCTCGCGGAGGCGGCGCTCTCGGCCGTGGAGGAGGTCGGCGGTTACGCGGGCGGGGTGTACCTGCGCTCCGGCACCCCGGGGCTGCTGCGGCTCGCGGTGCTGGTGGGGCTGCCGGGGCCGCTGTTCCGTCCCTGGTGGCGCATGCACGCGAACCGCCCGTTCCCCGTCGCCGAGGTCCACCGCTCCGGGCAGCCCGTCCACCTCTCCGACGTCGAGGAGGCCATGCGGCGCTTCCCGCAACTGGTGGCGAGCCTGCCGTTCCCGTTCTCCTCGCTTTTCACGCCGGTGGTCGCGGGCCGTGAGCGCTTCGGCGTGCTCGTGGCGCTGCGGCCACCGACCCCGGGGGTGCCGGTGGAGGCGCGGGACCGGAACCGCATGACGCGGGACGCGCTGCGTCTCGGCGGCACCCTGGCCGAGCTGGCACGCCAGGGGACGGTGGTCGAGTGGCCCGGCGACCCGGTGTGCGTGCAGCTGCCCACCGCGTCGGGACCGCCGGTCCGGTTCGGTTCCTTCTCCTGGGACCTGGACACGGGCACGGTGACGCTGGACGACGGGCTCCTCGCCATCCTCGGGACGGAGATCGGCTCGCCCTGCTCGATCGAGGGGCTGACGTCGCTCCTCGATCCCGAGGACGGGTACGCGTTGTGGGCGGCGGCCCGGCAGGCGACGGGCGTGGACGGGCGGCCGCCGGTCCGCAGGATCCGGCTGAAGGGTCCGGACGGCGGCCTCCACCTCCTGGAGGTGTCCGCGCGGGCCCGGGGCACGGCGCGGGGGACGGGGTCCGGGGGCGGCGGGCGCCTCGACGGCACGCTCGTGGACCTCGGTACGGGGCTGGTCGGCTCGGACGCCACGGACCGGCTGCCGCGGGCCATCCTGGCGGTCGACCGGCTGGGCCGCGTCACGTACGTCAACGAGCGCACGGAGCGCCTGCTCGGCAAGCCGCGGACGGCGCTGGCGGGGCGGACGCTGTGGGAGGCGCTGCCCTGGTTCGGCCACCCCTTCCACGAGGAACAGCTGCGTGCCGCCCTGCTCTCCGGCGAGCCGGTGCACTTCCTGGCCCACCCGAAGCGGGGACGCTGGCTGTCGGTCTCGCTCCACCCGGGCCGGGACGGGCTGACGATGGTGCTGGTCCCGGAGGAGGATCTGGCGCCCCCCGCACCGGCATCACCGGGCGAGCGGCGGACGGACGACGTCCCGTCGCCGAGCGAGCGGCGGACGGACCAGGTGCTGTCCGCTCCCGGCGACCGGGCGGCGGCGCTCTACCGGCCGGTGGCCCTGGCGATCGCGCTCTCCGAGGCGGTGACGGCGCGCCAGGTGTCGGCGGTCGTGACGGAGGAGCTCCTCCCGGCGTTCGGCGGACGTCAGCTGGCGATCTATCTGCTCAGCGACCGGCGCCTCTACCTGGCCTGGGAGACGGGTTTCCCGCCGGGGTTCCTCGAACCCTTCGACGGGGTGGCGCTCGACGCGCGGGTGCCGGGGGTGGAGACCCTGACGACCGGCAGGCCGCTCTTCTTCGAGTCCATGGAGCAGCTGGGCCGCGCGTATCCGGATCTCCCGCTGGACGCGCACTCGGGCGCGCGGGCCTTCCTGCCCCTGATCGCCTCGGGCCGGCCGGTGGGCTCCTGCATCCTCGGCTTCGATTCGCCCCGCGGCTTCAGCCCGGAGGAGCGGACCGTGCTCACGGCGCTCGCGGGGCTGATCGCCCAGGCCCTGGAGCGGGCGCAGCGGTACGACACGGAGTCGGCGGTCGCGCGGGGCCTGCAGGACGCGCTGCTTCCGCACCGGCTGCCGGTGCGGAACGGGGTGGACACGGTGGGCCGCTACCTGCCGGGCACCCAGGGCATGGACGTGGGCGGCGACTGGTACGACGTGATCGAGACCGGTCAGGGGCGGCTCGCCCTGGTGATCGGCGACGTGCAGGGACACGGGGTGGCCGCCGCGGCCACCATGGGGCAGCTGCGCAGCGCCGTCCGCGCCTTCGCGCTGGGCGGCCACCGGCCGCAGGACGTGATGCGGGGCACCAACCGGCTTCTGATCGACCTCGACCCGGGACAGTTCGCGAGCTGCTGCTACGTCCTGCTCGACCCGGACACGGGGGACGCGCGCGCGGTGCGGGCCGGGCATCCGCAGCCGCTGCTGCGGCGGCCGGACGGGACGACCGAACAGATCGACCTGGCGGGCGGGATGGTCCTGGGGGTCGACGACAAGGCCTCGTACCCGCTGACGCGGCTGCGGCTGGAACCGGGGGCCGTCCTCGCGCTGTTCACGGACGGTCTGGTGGAGCAGCCGGGCAAGGACATCGACGAGGGGATCGAGCGGCTGAGCAGCGCCTTCGCCTCGACGGGTGCGCTGTCGCTGGCGGAGACGGCCGACCGCCTGATCCGGGAGGCGCGGGCGGCCACGTCCCGGCCGGACGACATCGCGCTGCTGCTCGCGGCGCGGTGGGCGGAGAGCTCCTGAGCCCGCGTGGCCCGTCACCCGGTCGGGCCCGTGGCGCTGGTCGGGGGCCGTGGGCGCGGCGAGGCTGGGTGGTGCCGTGCCGATCAGGCCGGCCGAGTCAGGGCGGCAGCCCGAGGAGGACACGTGCAGCAGGACAAGCAGCCCGAGTACGGCCCCGTGGTGTTCCGCGACCGCTCCGCGGGGTACGCGTTTCTGACCCGGTCCACCGCGACCAGTGACCGGACCATCGAGTGGGACGACGGCAACACGTACCCCGTGATCGACGTCGAGATCTCCTCCGAGAGCCACCCGTTCTACACGGGCACGGCGCGGACCGTGGACTCGGAGGGGCGGATCGCGAAGTTCCAGCGGCGCTTCGGCGAGGAGGACTGAGCCGGCGGAGGAGCCGTCGAGAGTGGCGTACGCCCGCGCCTGAGACCGGCACCGGGGGCGCATGGCGAAGGGCGGGGACGCGGATCCGATGGACCGCGTCCCCGCCCCGGCCGGGTGGGCGAGCGAAGGCGCCGGGCCCTCGCTCAGCTCACGAGGGCGCTCAGGCCTCGGACTTGACGATGCCGGACTCGGCGACCTTGATGGTGGCCTTGGTGGCGCCGGAGGCGGAGCCGAGGGACTCGATCTTCTTGACCAGGTCCTGGCCCTCGACGACCTCGCCGAAGACGACGTGCTTGCCGTCGAGCCAGTCGGTGACGATCGTGGTGATGAAGAACTGCGAGCCGTTGGTGTTCTTGCCCGCGTTCGCCATGGAGAGCAGGAACGGGCGGTCGTGCTTCAGCTTGAAGTTCTCGTCCTCGAACTTCTCGCCGTAGATGCTCTTGCCGCCGGTGCCGTTGCCGCGAGTGAAGTCGCCGCCCTGCAGCATGAACTGCGGGATGACGCGGTGGAACGGGGAACCGGCGTAGCCGAAGCCGTGCACGCCGGTCGCGAGCTCGCGGAAGTTCTGCGCCGTCTTCGGGACGACGTCGTCGAAGAGCTTGAAGGTGATGCGGCCCGCGGGCTCGTCGTTGATGGTGATGTCGAAGTAAACGTTGTCGCTCATGGGGACATCCTGTCATTACTCGCGCACGGCGCGCGCACGGGCTGCCTCCTACCGGGTCACGGCGTGCCGGTGCCCCGCTCTCCCCGGGGAACGCGGGGCACCGGTCGCCACCTGGCACGGGGGGTCAGAGCAGTCCGCCGCCCTGCTGGTTCTGGAGGGCGCCCTCGGCGCCCTGGACGGTCTGGTGGAGGACGTCCGCGGTCTGGTCCTCCTGGAGGAGACCGGTGGCGCCGCCCAGCGGGTTCTCCGTGGCGCTCGCCTGCGGCGGCGGGGTGACGAGGGCGGTGACGACGCCTGCGGCGAGGGAGGCGATGGCGAGCATGCTGCGCTTCTTCATGCCCTGGTCAACTACTGAGACGCCATCGGGTTACGGTCGGAGGGGATCGGATCCGCGCGTGGGGTCCGCGGTCGCCCTCTGGCCCAGGCGAGCAGCAGCAGCGAGGCGACGGCCGCGAGCGCGCACCAGGTGGAGACGAACTCGCTGCGCCAGAGGAGGACGCAGACGAGCGCTCCGGCGCCGGTGAGCAGGCCGAGGATCCGCAGGAGCCGGTCGCGGGCGAGCAGCAGGGCGCCGACGGTGGCGAGCAGGTATCCGGCGAGGAGCACCGGCGCGTACGGCAGGTCGACCGCGTAGCCGAGGGTGTGGCCGCGGATCTCGGCCGAGACGGGGCGGGTGGCGAGGCGGTACGCGAGGACGGCGGCGGTCGCGAGGCCGGCGGCGAGCGGGAGGTACAGGCGCGGCCGGTCGGCGGGGCGGGCGGCGGCCAGGACGCCGAGCGGCACCCAGAGGGGCAGCAGGGGAAGGGCGATCACGGCCCAGGCGAGGGTGGCGGGCCCGGTGCCGCCCTCGGCGTGCCAGACGGCGGCCTCCACGATCTGGTGGGCGCCGAGGAGCAGGGGCAGGGCGGCGAGCGGCGCGTCGCCGGGGCGGCGTACGGAGGCCAGGGAGGCGACGCCGACGGCGCCGATCCCGAGGCCCGCCCAGAGGTCGACGGTCGCACTCCAGCACATGACGAACTTTTACCCCAGAACAGGCATATCCCTCATATCAGGTGCAACCGTATGGTTGTCGTGGATGTCTCTGCCAGTGACACCTCTGTCCCCGGAACAGCAGAAATTGGGGGACGTCATGCAGCACCGCCACACCCTCGCGGCCGTCGCCGCGGGAATCCTGATGACCGCCGGAATCGGCGCCACGATCCCGGCCGGCGCGGCGAACGCCCCGACCCTGAGCACCTCGACCCCGGCCACGGCCCTGGTCGTCAACGCCCGCTGGGGCGGCCACTCCACCTTCGACCGGCTCGTGATCGACGTCCGGGGCGCCATGCCCCCGGTCACCGTCCACCAGACCCGCTCGCTGCACTACGACGGATCGGGGAACAGGGTCCCGCTGGCGGGGAAGCACTTCCTGGAGATCAAGCTCTCCCCCGCCGCCGCCCACGACGACGCCGGACGGTCCGTCTACAAGGGCCCCCGGCTGCTGAAGATCTATCTGCCCGCGCTCAAGGGGGTCGCGCTCACCGGCGACTTCGAGGGCGTGGTCACCATCGGAGCCGCCTTCGACACCAAGCCCGTGTACAAGACCTTCCGGCTGCACTCGCCGGAGCGGTTCGTCGTCGACATCGCCCACCCGATGGTGGGCTGCCGGGCCTGACCGCCACCCGGGTGGGGCCCGTCCCGGCGGACGGGCCCCACCGTCACGCTCCGGTGGCGCCGGTCTCCACGTACACGGTCGATCCGGACCTCCGGGCCCGGTCGATCTCGGCGAGTCGGGCGAACTCGCGCGGGTTCATCTCCCGCTCCCACTCGTCCAGGGTCCGCAGGCGGTACTCGCTGTGTTCCTCCGGGTCGAGGACGACGGCGGCGATCTGCTCGTCCGTCAGCTCGCCCCCGTCGAAGATGAAGCCGATGTGGTTGGCCGGCCAGTCCTCGCCCCGGTCCGTGACGAAGTGGGCGGCGAGGAGGCGCGGCTCGCCGGTGAACACGAGCCCGGTCTCCTCGTGGCACTCGCGCACGGCGGTCTCCCAGGGCGTCTCCCCCGGGTCCATGTTGCCGCCGGGCCACTGCCACAGGTCGGTCTGGTAGGTGGCCCTCAGCTGGAAGGGGCGGCCTGCGGTGTCGGTGAAGTAGAGGCAGGCGTACGCGGTCGCTCTCGGCAGCGTGTCGACGTACTCGGCGGGCGGCAGCCAGGTGTTCGCCATGGGCGGCTCTCTCTCGACGGACCGAATGGATCCCCTCCATCCAAGCGCTCCGGGGCGGGCCGTCCGGCGGCTCGCGAGTGGATCACCGGATCGTGTGAGCGCGCCCCGGAACGGTCGGTCGCCGGAACGGTCAGGCGGCGGAGACGAGACCTGCCTCGTACGCGATGATCACGAGCTGCACGCGGTCGCGGGCGTCCAGCTTGGCGAGCAGCCGGGTGACGTAGGTCTTCGCGGTGGCGATGCTGATGTGGAGTGCGGCGGCGACCTCGGTGTTGGACAGGCCGCGTCCGACGAGGGTGAGGACCTCGCGCTCCCGGTCGGTGATCCCCTCGGCACGGCGGCGCGGCGGCGCTGGGGCCGCCCTGGGGCGGTCGGTGAACTGCTTGATGAGGCGCCGGGTGACGCTGGGGGCGATGAGGGCGTCGCCGGAGGCGACGACGCGGACGCCGGCGAGGATGTCGTCCAGGGCCATGTCCTTGACGAGGAATCCGGACGCGCCCGCGTGGAGCGCCGCGTACACGTGGTCGTCGTCGTCGAAGGTGGTGAGGACGACCACGCGGGCGCCGGTCGGGCCCTCGGTGATGATCCGGGTGGCCTCGATGCCGTCCGTTCCGGGCATCCGCAGGTCCATGACGACGACGTCGGCGCCGGTCTCCTCGACGAGCCGGACGGCCTCGGCGCCGTTCGCGGCCTCGCCGACCACTTCAAGGTCGGTGGTGTCGGTGACGACCATCCGGAGCGCGGTGCGCACCAGGGGCTGGTCGTCGGCGAGGACGACACGGACCGCCTGCTCGACGGTGGTCTCGTTCATCGGGTGGTGGCTCCTGTGGGCAGGGGAAGGCGGGCGGTGACGCGGAATCCGCCGCCGGGGCGTGGTCCCGCGCTGAACTCTCCGTGCAGCACCGCGACGCGCTCCCGCATCCCGGTCAGGCCGTATCCGGAGCCCCGGCCCGTGCTCACGCGCGCGTGGCCGGGGACGGGGCCGTGGTCCTCGACGGTGACGGCGAGGGACTCGGGGTCGCGGTGGTCGACGGTGACGGTGCAGTGGTCGGCGCCGGAGTGCCGTACGACGTTGGTGACGGCCTCCTGGACGATCCGGAAGGCGGAGAGGTCGAGGTCCGGGGGCAAGGGGCTCGGGGCTCCGACCCTGCGGACGGCGACCCGGACGCCGGCGTTCCCGGTGAGTTCGGCGAGCTGGTCGAGGGCGGAGAGACCGGGCATCTCGGGAAGTGCCCGCTGCTCCGCCTCGGGCGGGGGCTCCGCCTCCGTCCCCGGGTCCGTCGTGCGCAGGGCGCCGACCATCCGGCGCAGGCCCGCGAGGGTCTCGCGGCTCGCCGTCTCGATCTCGGTGAGGGCCTGCCGGGCGGCCTCGGGCTGGGTCGTGATGACACGCCGGGCGGCACCCGCCTGGAGGGCGACGATGCCGATGCTGTGGGCGACGGTGTCGTGCATCTCGCGGGCGATCCGGAGGCGTTCGGCGGTGACGGCCTGTTCGGCGGCCTGCGCGCGGCTCCGTTCCGCGTACTCCCGGGCCTGCCCCTCCGAGCGGCCGAGGAGCCAGGCGACGAGGGCAGTGAGGGCGACGGCCAGGGTGCCCGTGGTGCCGGCGGTCCAGCCGGCGAGCACCCTGACCGCCAGGTAGACGACGAGAAGGCCGAGGGCGAGCAGGAGCGCCCGCCAGGCCTCGCGGCGGGGGCGGGCGGCGGCGATGGCGTAGAGAGCGACATCGACCGCGAGGTACTGGGCGAAGGGGATGGCGGTGACGCCGAGGGGGGTGGAGGCGATGACCGGGGCGACGAGGAAGCAGGTGAGGGCGGCGGTGGGACGGCGGGTCAGGAGGGCGCTGCCGCGCAGGGTGAGGAGAGTGCCGACCGTCAGCATGAGGAGGCCGTCCCAGCGCAGGATGATGAAGCCGGGCAGGACGTCCGGCTCCTCCTGACCGGGCACGCGGATCCGGAGGAGGGCGGTGAAGACCATGCCCGCGCCCCAGGCGACGGCGGCCCACCCGCCGGGTGTGACCCTTCTGAGGAACGGTGCTGACGGGGTGGCGGACATGCGGTGATCGTAAACGGCGGCCCCGGCCCTGGGCATCGGACCGAGGGTGTACGACCTGGGGTGACAGGGACGCGCGCCGATTGTCCGCGCGGGGCCGATGCCCGGCGCGGGGCCCGGACGGCACGGTGTTGCCCATGATCGAAGTCAGGGAACTCACCAAGCGCTACGGCGCCACGACCGCCGTCGACGCTCTCACCTTCACCGTCCGGCCGGGCCGGGTCACCGGCTTCCTCGGCCCCAACGGCTCGGGCAAGAGCACCACCTTGCGGATGATCCTGGGCCTGCACGCGCCGACGAGCGGGTCGGTGACGGTCGACGGGCGGCCGTTCGCGGACCGGCCGCGCGGGCTGCGGCACGTCGGCGCGCTCCTCGACGCCGGGGACGTGCACGACGGCAGGACCGCGCGGGCGCATCTGGCGGTCCTGGCGCGCTCCAACCGCATCCCGGTCTCCCGGGTCGACGAGGTCCTGGAGGAGGTCGGGTTGGCCGGGGCGGCCGGGCGTCGGATCGGCGGGTACTCGCTGGGCATGCGGCAGCGCCTCGGCATCGCCGGCGCGCTGCTCGGCGACCCGCCGGTGCTGCTGTTCGACGAGCCGCTGAACGGCCTCGACCCGGAGGGCGTGAAGTGGGTGCGGGGACTGTTCCGGCGGCTCGCCGCGGAGGGCCGCACGGTCTTCGTGTCGAGCCATCTGATGACGGAGATGGAGCACACGGCCGACGAGCTGGTGGTCATCGGCCGCGGCGCGCTGATCGCGGCGGAGAGCCTCGCGGAGTTCGCCGCGCGGGGCAGGCGCCTGAGCGTGACGGTCGGCACCCCGGACCGGGCCGGAATGACGGCGCTGCTGCTCGGGGAAGGGGCGGAGGTCGAGGAGGAGGCCGGGCTGCTGACGGTGACCGGGCTCCCCGCGGCCCGCATCGGCGAACTGGCCCTGGAGCACCGGGTGCTGCTCGACCAGCTGACCACCCGTACGGCCTCCCTTGAGGAGGCGTTCATGGAACTGACCGCCGACAGCGTCGAGTACCTGGCAGGAGACGCCCGATGACGACCCTCGATCTTCCCGTGGTTCCCGAGGCCTCCGTCGTGGAACCCCGCGCCCGGTTCCGCGACCTGGTGGGGTCGGAGTGGCTGAAGCTGTGGTCGTTGCCCTCGACGGGCTGGTCGCTGCTGCTCGGGGCGCTCGTCGTGGTCGCCTTCAACCTGGGCACCGCCTGGGACCACTACCGCTACTGGCTGCAGTACGACGCGCAGAGCCGGGCCGAGTTCGTGGCGAACGACATGGCGCTCTGGGACGCCTTCACGTACAACGCGGCGCTGGTCCTGATCCTCTCCTCGGCCGCCATGGGGGCGGTCGCGGTGGTCGGCGAGTACAGCAGCGGGCTGATCCGTACGACGTTCACGGCGGTGCCGGCGCGGGGTGCGCTCATGGCGGCGAAGGTGCTGGTCGTGGCGGTGACGCAGACCGTGTTCGGTGCGGTGGTCGCGACCGCTTCGTTCTGGTCGACCCAGGCGGTGCTGTCGACGCGGGACATCGGGCTCCCGATCAGCCATCCGGGAGCGCCGCGCATCGTCCTGGCCTCGGCGCTCCTGGCCCCGGTGTGCGCGGTGGCCGGGATGGCGGTCGGCGCGCTGCTGCGGAAGAGCGCGGGCTCGATCGTCGGCTCGGTCGTCCTGGTCCTGCTGCTGCCCGCGCTGCTCTCGGAGCGGCGTCACGTGACGGCGGTGCTCGCCCACGCGACCCCGCTGCACGCCTGGCAGCGGCTCGCGGACGCGGGACCGCCCGCCGAGGAGCTGTTCCCCTGGTCGGCGGGCGGTGCCTGGCTGGTGTACGCGCTGTGGGTCCTGGGCGGGGCGGTGGTGACGGTCCTCGCGGTCCGGCGCCGGGACCAGTAGCGGTCGGAGACCGGTCACAGGAGGCGTCGCAGCCTGCGGCGGACGAGGTGTTCGTGGACGAGGCGCCCGACGAGGGCGCCTCCGTACACGACGAAGCCGACGCCGACGAGCCAGGACTGCAGGACGAGGACGGTGCCGAACTGGCCGTACGTCACGGCGTTCGAGGCGATCAGCGGGGAGAAGACCAGCTGCGAGAAGATCCGCAGCCCGAGGAGGCCGAGCGCGGTGAGGACGGCGCCGGGGGCGAGGGCGCGCCAGCGGATGCGACCGCAGAGCAGGAAGCGCTGGGACCACCAGAAGAAGAAGAAGGTGCCGAGGAGGTCGCCGAGGGCAACGACCGTGGTGATGCCCGCCGGGGCGTTGTCGGGTGCGGGGAAGGCGACGAACAGCAGCAGGGAGGCGACGAGGACGGCGAGCCAGACGACGTGCCGCCACATGGTGTGCCAGCGGGCGGTGGGGAGGTCCCAGACCCGCTCGTACCCGGTCTGTACGGCGGATCCGAAGGTGACACCGAAGGCGGCGAGGGCGGCGAGGCCGAAGGCGGTGGTGCGTTGCAGGGCCTGTCCCGGCTGGCCGAAGAGCTGCTCGACCTCCTCCTCGGAGACGTCGGAGACGCCGAGGCCCTGCACCAGCCAGCGGGCGAAGCCCTGGCCGCTGGCGAGGTCGGCGGCGGCGACGACGATCAGCAGGGGGACGAGGGTGAGCAGGCTGAGCGCCGCGAAGCCCATGGCCCGGTGCATGAGTTCCATGGCCCGGCCGCGGCTCCAGGTGAGTCCGACGGACGAGGCGAGGACGCGGGCGTGGAGCCGTGCGAACCAGTGGCCGTGTTCGGCGGGGGCACCGTCGCGCGGCGGACCGGGTGTGGAGGGCATGCCTGGTGAGGTACCCGGCCGGACGCCGGGGCATCGCAGGGATGCGGCCGAACGGGTGGGGTGGACGAAGGCATCGGGGGTGGCGGGGCCGGCGGGGTGTCAGCCGGCACGGCGGGGCCGGTGGGGTGTCAGCCGGCACGGCGGGGGCGGTGAGGTGTCAGCCGGCACGGAAGGGCCGGTGGGTCAGCCGGCGCGGAAGGGCCGGTGGGTCAGCCGGCGCGGCGGGGGCGGGCGGCCGGGCCCGGGCGGACGGTGACCTCGCGGGCCGTGAGGGTGGCCCGCTCCTCGCCGTCGCACTGGACGACGACGCGGACGGGGGCGCCGCAGTCGGCGTGCCGGATGTCGAGGACGGGCCCCTCGGGCTCGGCGGCGTGGGTGTCCCCCCACTGCTTGAGGGCGAGGAGTACGGGCCAGAGGTCGACGCCCTTGCGGGTGAGGCGGTACTCGTGGCGGGTACGGGCGCCCGGTTCACGGTAGGGCTCACTGCGCAGCACGCCGGCGGCGACGAGCTTGCGGAGGCGGTCGGCGAGGACCGCTTCGGAGAGACCGAGGTGCTGGCGGAACTCGTCGTACCGGCGGACGCCGTTGAAGGCCTCGCGCAGGATGAGCAGGCTCCATTTCTCGCCCACGACGTCCAGGGCACGGCGGACCGGGCAGTTCTCCGTATCCGTATCCAGCCAGTTCATGCGCCCACTGTAGCCATCTGGCTCTGTCGTTGACAGTCAGCCGACACGACAGCTAGCTTCGCCATACAGAGCCAGATCGGTCGGACAGTGGGCGGAGTGGA
The DNA here is from genome assembly GCF_053616475.1 of Streptomyces sp. NPDC055815. NCBI lineage: Bacteria > Bacillati > Actinomycetota > Actinomycetes > Kitasatosporales > Streptomycetaceae > Streptomyces > Streptomyces sp. NPDC055815. The sequence continues at coordinate 272,388 of NZ_JBSHDU010000001.1, forward strand.
GTGGTGATGGGGCGGTCACGCACGGTCGAGTGGGAGGACGCCGGGGCCACCGCGCGGGCCGCGATGTCGATGGCGGGCATCGACTTCCTGCGGGAGATGGTGGCGGGCAGGCTGCCCGCGCCGCCGATCGCCGCCCTCCTCGGATTCACCCTGGAGGAGGTCGAGCCGGGGCGCGCGGTGTTCGCGATCGAACCGGGCGAGGAGCACTACAACCCGATCGGGAGCGTGCACGGCGGCGTGTACGCGACGCTGCTCGACTCGGCCGCCGGCTGCGCGGTCCACAGCACGCTGCCGCAGGGCATGGCGTACACCTCGCTCGACCTGTCGACGCGGTTCCTCCGCCCGGTCACGATGGACACGGGCAAGATCCGGGCCGTCGGCACGGTGCTGTCGCAGGGGCGCCGCACGGCTCTCGCGGAGGCGGGCCTGTACGACGCGGAGGACCGTCTCCTGGGTCACGCGACCAGCACCTGCATGCTGTTCCCGGTTCCGTCCCAGAACCCGGCGGAGTAGCCGGGTTCAGCGGGTGCCGGGGACCGGACGGGTGCGGGTGCAGCCGTCCGGGGCGACGTCGGGGACGCCGTTGGCCTGGAGTGCGGCGCTCACCAGGGTGGCGAGGAGGTCGATGTCCGAGCCCATGTCCAGACGGACCGTCACCCAGCCGGATCCGGCCCGCAGTCTCACCGCGCTCGACCCGAGGAGCGCGGGACGCAGCTTCGCGACCATGGCGCGGGTGAGGTGGACGTCCGCCTCGTGTTCGCCATGGAAGTGGACGATCTCCTGCGTCCCGGTGCCCAGTCCGAGCTCGGCGCCGCAATGGGCGCGGCCGGGGGTCAGCGAGGGCCAGCTCATCAGACGTTCACTGGCATGCCTGGCCGTGTTCATACGAGGAGCGTGCCGGGCGCCGGGGCCGCGCACAAGCGTCCTGCGGCAATAATCCCGCCGCGGCGGGAAACACGTCGTCGTCAGGGGTGGTGTGACCGTGCGTCACGACGCCACGGGGGGATCGCGTGACTCTGTGTCATGGCGCCGGGCGGGCGCGGATGCGGGCCGCGAGGACGGCCACGTCGTCCTCCGCCCGGTGGGCGTCGAGCCGCTGGAGCACCTCGTCGACGACCTGCTGGGGCCCGGAGTTCGCGGGGAGCCGGAGGGCGGCGAGGCGGCCGAGCGAGACGTCGACGTCCTCCCCGCGGCGCTCGACGAGGCCGTCGGTGAACATCAGCAGGGTCTCCCCGGGGGTGAGCGGGCGCGTGGTGGGTTCGTAGCCCCCGACGCCGGTGCCCAGCGGCGGCCCCACCGGGAGGTCGACGATCTCCGCGGAGCCGTCCGCGCCGAACACGGCGGGCGGGAGGTGCCCGGCGTTGGCGAAGGTGGCGGTGCCACGGACCGGGTCGACCCGGACGAGGAGACAGGTGGCGGGCCGGCGGGCGTCGTCGTCGGCGACCACGGAGTCGAGGTGCCGCAGCACCCGGTGCGGCGGCAGATCGGTCCCGGCGACCTCGCGGAGCAGCGCGCGGTAGGCGTTCATGTCCACGGCCGCGTCGAGCCCGTGGCCCATCACGTCGCCGACGACGAGGAGGCTGCGGCCGAAGTGGAGCCGAACGGTCTCGAACCAGTCGCCGCCCACGAGGGCGTGCGGACCGGCCGGGAGATAGCTGCCCGCGATCTCCAGGTTGGGGTGCGGCAGACCGGGTTCGGCGACGAGGGCCCGCTGGAGGTGGAGGGCGGTCTCCTCGGTCTCGACGAGCCGGCGGGCATGGCCGAGGTGGCGGGCGGCGAGCCGGACCGCGTGTTTGAGGACCGCGACCTCGTCGGCGGTGAAACCGGGGCCGCCGCGGCGCGTGACGATCACCGCCCCGAGGGGGCGCCCGCCGTGGACGGCGAGGGGCACGGCGAGGCTGGAAGCCTGGTCGCCACCGCCGGCGCCCGCCGTCCCGGCCGCGCCCGCCGAGGCGGCGCGCCGGACCGGGCCGCCCGGTTCGTCGAGGAGATCGACCGTGGCGGAGGCGTGCAGCCGGCGCGCGAGGAAGGCCGCGAGCTCGCGGCAGGTGGTCGCCGCGTCGAGCGTCGTACCGATCTCGTCGATCGCCTGCTCCAGGGCCCGCGCCCTGGTCGGAGCGGCCTCGTCCCTTTCCGCCACGACACCTCCACCGCCGTGCGGGCCTCCGGGTGGTGCACCCGGTCCCCCCATTGCACCAGCGGCCGCCGTCGCGCGCGCGGCACGGTGCGCGCCCGGGACGGTTGTGCGGTGGTGCCCGATCTGATCAAGTACACCTGAGGCTACTGGCCAGTACGAGTTTTCGCTTCCCGGGGGGACCGCATGACGACCGGATCAGCCACCACGACCGGGTTCTTCACCTCCGTCGACGACGTCGCCGAACGGCTCGCCGCCACCGGCTACCTGGCGTCGCCGGCCGTCGCCACCACCGTCTTCCTCGCCGACCGGCTGGGCAAGCCGCTGCTCGTCGAGGGCCCCGCGGGCGTCGGCAAGACGGAGCTCGCCAAGGCCGTCACCGAGGTCACGGGGTCACGCCTGGTCCGGCTGCAGTGCTACGAGGGCGTCGACGAGTCCCGCGCGCTGTACGAGTGGAACCACGCCAAGCAGCTGCTGCGGATCACCGCCGGCCGGGGCGAGTCCTGGGACGAGACGCGCACGGACATCTTCGGCGAGGAGTTCCTGCTCCCCCGGCCGCTGCTCACCGCCATCCGGTCCGAGGAGCCCACGGTGCTGCTCATCGACGAGACCGACAAGGCCGACGTCGAGGTGGAGGGGCTGCTCCTGGAGGTCCTCAGCGACTTCCAGGTGACCGTGCCCGAGCTCGGCACCATCACGGCGAAGCGGCGGCCGTTCACCGTCCTCACCTCGAACGCGAGCCGCGAGCTGTCCGAGGCGCTGCGCCGGCGCTGCCTCTTCCTGCACATCGGCTTCCCCGAGGAAGAGCTGGAACGCCGCATCGTGACCCTCAAGGTGCCGGGCCTGGACGCCGCCCTCGCCGCGTCCGTCGTACGGGTCGTGGGGGCGCTGCGGGCCATGGACCTGCGGAAGGTTCCCTCCGTGTCGGAGACGATCGACTGGGCCCGCACGCTGCTCGCGCTCGGCGCGGACCGGCTGGACGAGCGGGTCGTACGGGAGACCCTCGGCGTGCTCCTCAAGCACCAGGAGGACATCGTGAAGGCGGCGGCCAAGCTCGACCTGGACGCGCTGTGACTCCCGCGGCCCCCGCCGCGGTCGCGGTGCGGCTCACCGGGCTCGTCGCGGCGCTACGCGCCCACGGGTTCGGGATCGGCACCGGCGAGACCGTCGACGCGGGCCTCGCGCTCGAAGCGGTCGGCTTCACCGACCGGGAGCGGCTCAGGGAGGCGCTGGCGGCCACGCTGCTGCACGGGGAGGGGCAGCGCGCGGTGTTCGACCAGGTCTTCGACCTGTACTTCCCGCTCGGCGGCGCTCCCGGGGCGGCCGAGGCGTACGAGAACACCGCCGCGGACCTGGCGGCGCTCCGGGACCGGCTCGCGGAGGCCCTCACCGCCGGTGACGGCGCCGCCCTCGACCGGCTGGCCGCGGAGGCGGTGGGCGGGTTCGGCGGCTTCGGTTCCGGCCCGGAGTCGGACGGCTGGTCCTCGTACCAGACGCTCTCCCGGCTGCGCCCCGAGACCCTGCTCGCCCGGGTGCGCGACCGGCTGCGGGCGGCGGCCGCGGACGAGGAGCCCGACTTCACCGAGCGGCTCCTCGACGACGAGATCCGGCGGCGGATCGAGGCCTTCCGGGAGCGGGTGCGGACCGAGGCCCGGCGGCGCGTCGCCGAGCGCCAGGGCCGTGACCGGGTCGCGCGGCGGGCGGTCGCGGGGACGGCGGACAGCGTGGACTTCCTGATCGCCGGGCGGGCACAGCTGGACGAGTTGCGTCGTACGGTACGGCCGCTGGCGCGGAAGCTGGCCACCCGGCTCGCGGCGCGGCGGCGCCGGGCGTCACGCGGGGAGATCGATCTGCGGCGGACGCTGCGCGGCTCGCTCTCGACCGGCGGCGTGCCGGTGCGCCCGGTCCTGCGGCGGCGCCGTCCCCGGCGTCCCGAGCTGGTCCTGCTGTGCGACGTGTCGGGGTCGGTGGCCGGGTTCGCCCAGTTCACGATGCTCCTGGTGCAGGCCTTGCACGACCAGTTCAGCCGGGTGCGGGTGTTCGCCTTCGTCAACCGGGTGGACGAGGTGACCGGGCTCATCGCGCGGGGCGCGGCGGACCCGGCGGGGCTCGGCGACCGGATCCTCGCGGAGGCGGAGCTCACGGGCTGGCACGGGCAGAGCGACTACGGGACGGCGCTCGGGGAGTTCGCCGAGCGGTATGCGGAGGCCATCGGCCCGCGCACGGTGGTCTTCGTCCTCGGCGACGCCCGCACCAACGGCGCCGACCCGAACCTCGCGGCGCTCCGGAGCGTCGCGGCCCGCGCGCGGCGGGTCCACTGGCTCAACCCCGAGCAGCCCTCGCTCTGGGGTACCGGCGACTCGGTGGCCCCGGCCTACGCGGAGCTCGTCGAGATGCGCCCGTGCCGCAACGCCCGCCAGCTCGGGGAGCTGATCGGCCGGCTGCTGCCCGTGTGAGGACGGGGCACGGCGCCGTCCTCACGGAATGTTTCGCCGGGCCGGGGCCCGCCCGGTTGTACGACGGGCGGGCCCTCGAACTAGCGTGACCCCCATGGAACTCTTGGGAGAGATCACCGCCGACCGGCCCCTGCTCGTGCTCGCGGTCAAGGAAGAGGCGCAGTTCCTCGACACCGAGCTGCCGGTCCTGCTCACCGGCATGGGCAAGGTGAACGCGGCCACCGCGCTCGCGACCGTGCTCGGCCGGGGGCCCCGGCCGTCCGGGATCGTGAACCTGGGGACGGCCGGAGCCCTGCGGCCCGGCTGGACCGGGACGCACGTCGTCGGCACGGTGCTCCAGCACGACCTCGACGGGCAGCTGCTCGCCACGCTGACCGGCGAGACCTACGGCGCGCCGCTGACGCTGCCGGACGGCGGTGACGTGGTCCTCGCCACCGGCGACGCGTTCATCTCGGACGAGGCGGCCCGCGCCCGGCTCGCGGAGCGGGCGCCCCTGGTCGACATGGAGGGGTACGCGCTCGCGGCGGCCGCGGAGCTCGCCGGGGTGCCGCTGCGCATCGTGAAGCACGTCAGCGACGAGGCCGGTGACGGTGCCGCGCGCACCTGGCGCGAATCGGTCGCCGAGTGCGCGCGGGCGCTGGCCGACTGGGCGGAGGCGAACACCCCGTACCGCTCCTGACCTCCGCCCCGCCGCGGGTCAGCGGTGCTGGAAGTGGACCTCCGGGTCGGCGGGCGTCGGGCCGTCGAGGACCGGGCGCGGGATCCCGCGCAGGTGCTGGTCGAAGAAGGCCGCGACGTACGTCCGGGTGACGGCGACGGCCCGGTCGGCGGGCAGTTCCGGCTGGGGCAGTCCGAAGTGACGCTGGATCACGGGTCCGTCGGAGAAGGTGAAGTGCTCGGATCCGGCGACCGTGATCCAGCGCTTCCAGCCGTCGAGCCGGGACCAGGTCCGGTCCCAGCTGGTGTCCTTCCCGCCGGGCAGGTGCATCTCGTCGTGGGTGCCGAGCATGAGGAACGGGCGTCCCCGCAGGCCCTCCGCCGGGAGCTCCTCCCAGAAGGAGCCGTCCATGTTGATTCCGGCGTCGATCCGCGGGTCGGCGGCCATCGCGGAGGCGGCGCTCGCCCCGCCGATGGAGTGGCCGGCCATGCCGACGCGCCGCGCGTCGATCACACCGGCGTACCGCCAGGCGGGTTCGGGCCCGGTGAGCCGGTCCAGGACGTACCGCATGTCGGCGGCGCGCGTCGTGGTGACGACGCTGCCGTGCACCCCGCCCTCCTCCAGGGCCGTGCAGGCGACGCAGGTGAGGGTGCGGCCGCCGGGCAGGCTGATCCCGTACGACTCGTAGGCGTGGTCCACGGAGGCGACGACGTAGCCCCGGGAGGCAAGGTCCTCGGCGAGGTTCGTGAGCGTCCAGCGGGAGACGCTGAATCCCGGCGAGAGCAGCACCAGGGGGTGCCGCCCGGATGCGGGCCGTACGTCGGTCCTGCTGTGGGTGCGCGTGCGGGCGAGGACGTCGCCGGAGACGCCGGGCCCGAGCTGTTCGGCGAGCAGCCGGGACTCGTCCCGGGTGGCGTACGGGGCGGGGCGGCCGCCGCCGGGGTGGGCGGCCGGGTAGTGGAGCGTGACCATGAGCGCGCGGCCGTCGGCGGTGGGTACCCATGGATCGGTACGGGAGCGGTCGACGAGCGGCAGGACCGTGCTGCCGACGGAGTACGGCCCGGTGGGGTCCGGCAGGGTGACGGCCCGTGCGGCCTGCGTGGGAGCGCCCGTGGTGGGCCCGTGCGGGTCGGCCGCCGCGGCGACGCCGGCAGGTAAGGCGAGGGAGCAGACGAGAACGGCGGCCGCGGCCGCCCTGGTGAATCGGATCATGGGGGCACGCTAGGCGCGGGAGCAGGACCGGCGCGTCCGTCCACGGGGCTACCTTCGATCAGCCCAGAGTCTGACCCGGTGTCCGGTCCGGGGCGCCCGGCGGGACTTGACCCGCCCAGACGTCCCGGCGTTCGAGACGATCTTGACAGTGGCGAAGGCGGGCTGCCTATGGTGAGGAGTCGCCGTCCGCACCCCGGACGGGACCGGAACCGGGGGGAGGCGCACGTGCTCGCAACGCTCACCGCGGCGCATGTCTCCGCCCGTTCGGGCACCCGCCTCGTCTGCCGTCGACATGTCGACTACTGCCGTACCTCCTCGGCCATCTGTCCTTCCCCTCGCGCCTAGGACCTGTCCGCCCCGGCCGTGATCCGCCGGACAGGCCCCGACCCCGCCCCGCGTGGGTCCGCGCGTCCCGTGACGTCCCGTCGCCCGGCCCCGCGCAGCCGTGCTCCGCACCGCTGCCGCGCCGTCGCGCGTCCCTGTCGTTCGGAAGGACTCCCATGCCCCGCCCCGCCCTGCACCTGGCCGTCGAGATCGACGGCGACGGTGCCCATCCCGCCGCGTGGCGCCGTGCCGCGCACTCCCCCGGCGAGCTGCTGACCCCGCGTCGGCTCGCCCGGGTCGCGGCCGCCGCCGAGAACGCCGGCTTCACCCTGGTCACCCTCGAGGACTCGATCCTGCCGCCCGGTGACGGGTCCCCCGCCGGTTCCGGTCCCGTGGGACGGATCGGCGCGGTGGAGCGGGCGGCGTTCGCCGCCGCGTCGACGAGCGTCATCGGCGTCGCCCCGGTCGTGGCGACCACGTACGCCGAGCCGTTCCACATCTCCTCGCAGCTCTCCACGCTCGACCACGTGTCGGCCGGCCGGGCCGGGTGGGTGGTCGGGGCCGAGGAGGACCCCGCCGCCGCCCGCGCCTGGGGGCGGCCGCTCGTCGAGGGCGCCGACGCGATCGCCCGCGAGGCCCGTGACGGGCTCCGTGTCGTACGGGACCTGTGGGACTCGTGGGAGGACGACGCGGTGATCCGGTCGGTGGCCACCAGCCGCTACCTGGACCGCTCGCGGCTCCACGCCATCGACTTCACGGGCGAGACGTACTCCGTGAAGGGCCCGTCGATCGTGCCGCGTCCGCCGCAGGGCCGTCCCGTCGTCCTCGCCCCCGCGGGTCTCGTCCCGGCCGGTCTCGCCGATGTGGCGCTGGTCGGCGGTGCGACGCCGGCCGAGGCGGGCGAGGCGGCCGCGGCCGCCGGGGCGCCGCTCGCCTTCGCCGAGATCGAGGTCGCCCTCGACACCCCGGGCGCCACGGCGCGGGAGCGGATCGCCGACCTGGAGCGGTACGCCCCGTGGGAGGGCGGCGGGGACCGGCTGCGGTACTCCGGTTCCGCCGCCGGTCTGCTGGACCTCCTGACGGAGCTCGGCGGTCATGTGGACGGGGTGCGGCTGCGTCCGCTCGTCCTCGACGAGGACCTGGCCGTGCTCTCCCGTCTCGTCCTGCCCGAGCTGTTCGTCCGGCGGATCGCCGCGCGTCCGCTGCCGGGCACCACCCTGCGCACCTCCCTGGGCCTCCCCCGGCCCCTCAGCCGCTTCACGACCGACGGTGCCGCCGCGCTCGTCCGGGAGGAGACCCGATGACCCGCGCCGACTTCGACGACGTCCCGCGCCCGGACGCCCGACTGCACTTCGGTGTCTTCGTGCAGGGCGTCAACCACTGGACGATCTGGTCGGACCCGTCCAGTGGTTCCCAGATCGACCCGGCGACCTTCCTGCGGGTGGCCAGGACCGCCGAACGCGGGCTCTTCGACGCCTTCTTCCTCGGTGACGGCCTGCGGCTGCGCGAGTCGGAGGGCGGCGTCCACGAGCTGGACGTCGCCGGCCGGCCGGACTCGATCACGCAGCTGTCGGCGCTCGCCGCGGCGACCGAGCGGATCGGTCTCGTCTCCACCTCCAACACCACCTTCAACGAGCCCGGCGACCTCGCCCGGCGGCTCGCCGGACTCGACCTGCTCTCCGGCGGGCGGGCCGGCTGGAACATGGTGACCACCCACAACGCCTGGACCGGCGAGAACTTCCGGCGGGGCGGCTTCCTGGACCACGCCGACCGCTACCGGCGCGCCGAGGAGTTCCTCTCCGTCGCCCGCGCGGTGTGGAACGGCTGGGCGGAGGGCGCGGTCGCGGGATCCGCCGACGCCCGGTCCTGGTCGGTCCCGGGTGCGGTGGGACGCGTACGGACGCGGACCGACCACTTCGACGTCGATCTGGCGCCGACGCTGCCGCGCAGCGCGCAGGGGCACCCCGTGATCTTCCAGGCGGGCGACTCCGGCGACGGCCGGGACTTCGCGGCCCGAAACGCGGACGTGATCTTCTCCGCGCACGGGGACGACTTCGACGACGCGCTCGCCTTCGCCGAGGACATCCGGCGCCGGCTGCGGGCGGCCGGGCGGCCCGAGGACGCCCTGCGGATCCTGCCCGGCACGGAGATCGTCATCGGGGCGACCGAGAAGGAGGCGGAGGAGAAGGCCCGCTGGGTCCGCCTCCAGCAGGTCACCCCCGCGGTGGCGCTGGGCATCGCGAGCCGGCTGTGGGGCTTCGACCTGTCCGGGCGGGACGCGGACGGTCCGCTGCCGGCCGAGGATCCGGTGCTCGCCGCGTACGACGGGAAGTTCGGCACCCGTCTGCTCGGCGACCCGCGTGCCGTGGTGGCCGAGTGGCGGGCGAAGGCCGAGGCCAACGGCTGGTCGCTGCGCGAGACGGTCATCGAACTCGGTCCGCAGCACGGCCACGTCGGCACCCCGGCGGGGCTCGCGGACAAGTTCGCCCGGTTCGCGCGGCACGGGGCCGTCGACGGCTTCAACATCTCGCCGTACCTGGTGCCGGACGGGCTCGACGACATCGTCGAGCTGCTCGTGCCGGAGCTCCAGGAGCGGGGCGTGTACCGGACGGCGTACACGGGGACGACGCTCCGGGAGCATCTGGGGCTCGCGCCGGTGGCGTGACACCACGGAGGCGGGGGGGCGGGGGGGGGGCCCCCCCCCCCCCCCGCCGCCCCGCCCAACACCCCCCCCGGGGCCACGAAGAAGGA